>JAAYEU010000082.1 GCA_012728595.1 Tissierellia bacterium | reverse complement strand
GTTTAGAAAAGCTTATTCCAGAAAGGAAAATGGTGCAGTATGGAGATATTTCCCTAGAAGAAACCATAGTAAGGGAATTGATGAAGGGACCAGAATCAGATGAATTGAGCACAGTTATACCTTCTAATGTAGAACTTATAGGGGTTGAGGTAGCCGATGGAACAGCTTTTGTAAATTTCTCCAGCGAAGGCCTTTACGGCAGTTCCATGCAGGAGGAATTTACCATATCCCAAATAGTGAATTCATTAGGAGAGTTGGAAGGTATTGAAAGGGTACAGTTCTTAGTTGATGGTCAAAAAGTGGAAACCTTGATGGGACATATTGAAATAACTGAACCCTTTGAACCCTAGTAGATAAACACGGTTTTCTTACCAAGAAAACCGTGTTTCTTATATTATCTATGTTATAAGCCTTATTAAGGCTGGAATCGTCAATACGGAAATTAAGGTGCTTAGCACCATTATCATGGTGGCGTAGTCCCTCTTAAAATTGAAGTTTTCAGCAAATATGGATGTCATAGCTGCAGAAGGCATGGAGGCTAGTATAATTATTGAATTGGTAACAATGGACTTATCCCCTATGATAATAGTTATCAAGTATAGTATTGCGGGTATCAAAACCATTTTCATCAGTATTCCATAATATATAGTCCAATCCTTTAGATGGCTTTTTATATCTACATTGGCAAAGATAGCCCCAACTATTATCATCGATAGGGGACCATTCATGTACCCCACTGCCGACATGCTATTTAAAACTAGCTCTGGAAACTTCAAATCAAAAACCATCATGGTAACCCCTATATAAACAGCTAAGACGGATGGATTTAGTAGAGCTTTAATTACTTCCTCTCTTAGCTCTTCTCTAGCCATCCTTCCTTTAAATATCATTATCCCATAGGACCATAAAAAAAGAACAAAGAACATATTGAATACAGAGCCATATACTACAGCTTCAGGCCCATATATTACATTTAAAACTGGAAAACCAATGTAGCCAGTGTTTGTAAATACATTTGCAAAATGCAATATAGTTCTTTTTTCGTCCTCAATGGGTTTAGTGAGAACAAGCGATAGCCCGATAATTATTGTATATGCTAGGAAGCTGAAATAAAAAGCCTTGACTACATTTGTCTTTATATTGGGATCATATGAAAAGGAAAAGGAAGAAAGGATCATGCAAGGATAATATACTCCCTAAAACCCCATCCATAATATTCCCTCCAAGCTATCATAATATTAAATTTATTCAATAGCTTTCTATTTGGTTACATAAAAAAAGATGCAGAATAAATCTTATATTATTCTGCATCTACTACTCTCCAAGCTTTATTCATCGTAAAAGTCTAAAAAGGAATGTTTCTCTCCATCCTTTTCCCAACCTAATATGCCATTCATATTAACATTTTGGGCTGCCCTAAAGATGGATATATCAACATTGGTAAAGTTCTTCTTTAGTTCCTCTATTAATTCCTTTATCTCCGCCCTCTTGCTTCCTATCTTCTTAGCTGCCACCATGCAAGCACAATTTAGAGGCCATATTCCGCTATATTGGATAAATCTCTTTATATACTCCTCTTCAATAAGATATAGAGGTCTAATAAGTTCAATCCCCTCATAGTTTCTAGATTTTAGCTTAGGAAGCATGGTTTTAAAATTACCAGAACAGAGTAGGTTTAAAAGGGTAGTCTCTATAACATCGTTAAAATGGTGGCCAAGGGCCAGCTTATTGCAGCCTAGTTCCTGGGCTTTGCCGTATAGGGCTCCCCTCCTCATCCTGGCGCACATATAACAGGGGTAATCTTTAGCAATCCTATTGGTTATTTCAAATATGCCAGACTCAAATATATGGATTGGAATATTTAGATACTTACAGTTCTCAATCAAAAGCTCTTTAATATCCGGGTGATAGCCTGGGTCCATTGCAATAAACTCCAATTCAAAGCTGGCATTGCCATGGCGTTGTAATTCTTGGAATAGCTTGGCCATAAGTAGGCTATCCTTGCCTCCTGAAATGGCTACGGCAATCCTGTCCCCATCCTGAATCAATTCATATTCCCTTATAGCCTTTACAAATTTAGTCCATATATGCTTTCTATACCTCTTTATTATACTTCGCTCTATTTCTTCAAGAGATTTCCTATCCTCAGTAGGAATTAAAACTTCGCAAGAAGTTGCTAATTTGTTTTCATTTTCAGTCAACTCTATCACTCCATGTCCATAATCTTTTATTATTATACCATTCTTTATTATCTTACACATAGACTTATAATTGGAAAATCATAAAATAAAAAACTAAATGGGGTTTCCCACTTAGTTTCTTATCCTGAATCATTTACTATATTAGTATATAATAGGCAAAAACTGTTGCAAGTAAAATTGTGATAGATGTATATTTATTCTTAAACCTTCTACCCAAGGCCAATTCCAAGACCATTCCAACTAAAAACATTAGAGATAGCAGCAGTATCTTAAAATGGTCCAAGGAGAGCAGGAGCCTATCGAACCTTAATACCCATATGCCTATGGCCATGGAAAGATAGAAGGCTGTAGTAAAGATGCTCAATAGCTTTTCAATTGCAATACCATATATCCTAGATATAAATATTAAGGCTATAAACCCAGACAATATCCCCCCTAAGAAGGAAAGGTTGTAATGGGACAGCTTAAACAGAGAGAATATATTATCCCTATACAGATCAGGGTGTCTTAGGACATAGCCAAATCTTGCCCCAATGAATCCAACTATGAGTAATATCAGATAGATATCCTGTATCTTATCTTTTTTCTCACGGTATTCTGTTGCTAGGATACTGGCCATTATATAACCAAAACTGGCAGAAACTAGAGTAAAAAACATATACCAGCTTATGCTGATGGATTTATAGCTGAAGAAAAACGGCCTCATCTGCTAATTGCCCCTTATATCCTCCAAGATTTGATTCATCTGGGCATAGGTCATCATTCCTGGCACTCCCCCTAATAGCATGCCATCTTCATCTACAAAGTAGGAAGTTGGAAAACCACCTACCAAATAGGTTCTGGCTACCTCTCCCTTAGGGTCTAGGAGAACTTTAAAATCGTATCCGCCCTTTTCAATATACTTTTCTACCTCTTCCCTTTCTTCCATTACATCTACAGCCAGTATCACTAAATCATCGTTTTCCTGGTGCAATCTTTGAAGATCAGGCATTTCCTGATCACAAAACTTACACCAAGTAGCCCAGAAATTGATTAGTACAATTTTTCCTCTATAATCCTTTAGGGATACCATTTCACCATCTAAGCTTTCAAGGGTAAAGTTAGGGGCTAATTTGTCTATTGCTAGCTCACTTGCTTCCTTATCAACAACTTCTTCTGTATCTACACTATCCCCATTATTTTCCTCTACAACATCCTGCTGGGGCAGTTTTTCTTCTTTAGCTTCTTTATTTCCTTCCATGGTAAAAAAGTACAAACCCCATACCAAGACCAAGGCAATTAACATTATGGCTATAACTTTTCTATTCACAATACCTCTCCTTTTCATAATAATAGATTGCTTATATTTATAACCTTATTAAAGAAGACTAATATGCCGAATATGATCATAATTAAACCGCCGATCTTTGGAATATATTTTATAATCCTTTCCCCTTTCTCAAGAAACTTGCTGAATATATTGATAAATAAGGCAGTCAGTATAAAGGGTATGGCCATTCCAATGGAGTATATCAGTAGTAGATAGACCCCCTTTGACAGGGTAGCCGTTCCACCAGCATAGATTAAAATAGATGCTAAAACTGGTCCAAAACAAGGTGTCCAGCCAGCTGCAAAGGCCATGCCCATCAGGATAGACGAAAACCAATTGGTCATCTCACTAGGCGCCTTCATCTTTTTTTCCATGCCTAAGAATTTAAGCTCTACTATCCCCATCATATTCAAGCCAAATAGAATTATCAAAGCTCCACTTATCTTGGAAAATATTTCCTTATTCCTTACAAATATCTTTCCTATAAAGCTAGCTGTAGTTCCCATTATCATGAATATGATTGTAAAGCCAATTACAAAACCTATAGTCCTCGTTAGTGCAATAAGCCTTCTTTCTTCCAATTCACTCTCTAAATTGATTCCTACCATATACATTATGTATCCAGGTATTAATGGCAGTATACAGGGTGAAAAGAAGGATAGAAAACCAGCTCCAAAGGCTATGGGCAAGGACACATTTCCTAATTCCATAAACTCCCCCCTTAAAAAGCGTCTTTAAATATAAGTATACCCCCTATGGCTATATTATAACTAAATGTGATTAAATTTCAATTCCATTTATGATGGGCTAGTCCAATTATTAGAGATTGTATCCTTCTAATGGGTTCAGACTATTATTTATCTATTTTATTAGGAGATTTCATTAAAAATAACTAGAGTGGCCGTAATAAATTTGGAAGGAAATTTCATGGATAGGAGAGGGGTAGGTTAAGACAGCTAAGAAGCTGCCTTAATTATCGTTAACTGATTAATAACAAACTCAAAGCCATTACTGCCATGCCAGCTATTAGTCCGTAGATAGCTATATGGTGTTCTCCATATTTCTCTGCAGTTGGAAGCAATTCATCTAAAGATATGTAGACCATAATCCCTGCTACACTAGCAAAGACCAATCCAAATAATCTATCATCGAATACCCGCATCAATATCAGATAGCCTAATAGGGCACCTAAAGGCTCAGATAAGCCGGATAAAAAGGAATACAGGAAAGCCTTTTACGGCTTCCAGTGGCAAAATAAATAGGAACTGAAACGGCAATTCCTTCAGGAATATTGTGGATAGCTACTGCAATGGCTATGCTTACTCCCAAGGATGGATCCTGGGTAGCGCTTATAAATGTAGCCAATCCTTCAGGGAAATTATGTATTGCTATGGCTAAGGCTGAAAAAAGCCCCATTCTCATTAACTCTTCACTTTCAACTTCCTCTTTAATTCCATTTCCCCCCATCTCTTTAACATCCCGCACCTCATGGGGATTTTTTTCACTGGGAACAAAATTGTCAATTAATGCAATTAATAATATACCAGCAAAAAAGGCTATGGTAGTAACCCAGTATCCTTTTGTTGGGCCATACACAAGCTCTAAGGATTCTTTGGCCTTTACGAATATCTCGGTAAAGGAGACATATATCATAACTCCTGCCGAAAAGCCCAAAGCAGCAGATAGGAATTTTTTATCCGTCTGCTTGGTATAAAAAGCCAAGCTGCTACCAATTCCCGTAGATAAACCTGCAAAGAGGGTTAAGGCAAAGGCAAACAATATATTCCCATCCAAATCCAATCACCCTTTCTATTTGAAATTCTATAGATATAATTTAAACATACCCGAATAAAAAATTAAATAACCGCTTGTTAAAATATTATATCGTAACAAGCGGTCATATAGAAAATTTTTAAGTATTTATTTGATAATATCCTTTCCCAAATTCTCTAATTCCTTCCTTACCAATTCTTTCACTCTGTCATCAGCTTCGGTTAAAGGCAGTCTTAACCCCCCTACTTCAATTCCCATTAAGTTTAAGGCCGCTTTAACTGGTATGGGGTTGGCAACTACAAACAGGCTTTCAAATATTCTAAATAGTTTAAGGTGAATTTCCATTGCTTTTTTAGTATCGCCAGCAACAAAGGCATCTATCATCTCCTTCATTTCCTTACTAACCACATGGGAACAGACGCTTACCACCCCATAAACCCCTACCGCCATGCTGGGTAGAAGCATGGAATCGTCTCCAGAGTAGACTAAAAACTCTTTGGGTTTTCTTCTAATAATGTCTGAAATTTGATTTATATTCCCGCTAGCCTCCTTTAAAGCCACTATATTTTCGATTTCAGCAAGCTTTGCTACAGTTTCTGGCAGTAAATTACAGCCCGTTCTTCCTGGAACATTGTATAGCATGATGGAAGCATCTAAATTTTCAGCCACTGCTTTAAAATGTTCATATAAAGATTTTTGATCTGGCTTATTATAATAAGGCGTTACAATCAATAGCCCATCTGCACCTGCCTCAATGGCTTTTTGTCCGATTGCTATGGTATCTAAAGTGGAGTTGGTTCCAATCCCAGCAATAATCGGGACATCGACATTTTCTTTAATAGCCCTATATAATTTTACCCTTTCCTCCAGTTTGAGAGTTGGTGCTTCTCCCGTTGTTCCCGTAATAACTAAGGCTGTGTTTCCCTCTTCTACTAATTTTTTTGCTAGGTGAACGGCCATATCATAATTTACATTCATGTCCTTATCAAAGGGCGTAACCATTGCTGTAATAAGTCGTCCCCAATTGACCATTTTAAAACCCCCTTCTTCCTTTTAATAATACATATTATGTGAAAGCTTCCATTAATGTTCTAATCTTTATATTTAACCCTTTAAGGGATAGATGAATAGTATGTAATTAACATAATTTTAAAAGGAAATACGTCTTAGAGGAGGGGATTTTTTGAAAGCTTACAATATAGCTGTCGTTGGACCTTTGGGAGTAGTGGGGGGGAAGCTAATAGAAATACTGGTGGAAAGGAATTTCCCAATTAATAAGATTAAACTGTTGGGTACTTCAAGGAATAAGAATAAGAAAATTAAATTCCATGGTCAAACCCTTCTGACAGAAGTAGCAGAAGAAGGGGCCTTCATAGATGTAGATATTGCCTTTTTCTGCATTGATAGCAATGTTAGCAAACATCTTGCACCTATAGCCATCAAAGAAGGGGCTGTAGTAATAGATAATAGTAGTGCTTGGCGGCTGGACGATAAGGTACCCCTGGTAATCCCAGAGGTAAACCCGGAAGATTTGCATTCTCACAATCAGCTCATATCAAACCCCAATTGTTCTACCATACAGATGTTAGTGCCACTGAAGCCAATACATGATATTTTTAAAATTAAGCGGATTGTAGTATCAACTTATCAATCGGTATCGGGTACGGGCAAAAAAGGCATGGAGGAATTAAATAATCAATTACTTGATTACTACTTTAACACTCCTATGACCAATTCGGTTTATCCTCATCAGATTTTGTTTAATGTCTTACCCCACATAGATGACTTTTTAGAAAATGGCTATACAAAGGAAGAGATGAAGATGGTCAATGAGACCAAAAAGATATTGGATAAAGATATTGAAGTAACAGCAACTGCCGTTAGGATTCCTGTTCTCAATGGCCATTCGGAATCGGTAAATATTGAAACGGAAAAGCCCATTTCCCCGGAGGAGGTAAAAGCTATTTTAGGAAAGGCAAAGGGAGTTAAGCTTGTAGATGATATCAAATCCAATCTGTATCCAATGCCAATCCAAGTAGAGGGGAAAGATGAGGTGTTCGTAGGCCGTATAAGAAAAGATATGTCAATAGATAATGGCATAAACATGTGGATTGTAGCCGATAACCTTAGAAAAGGGGCAGCATTAAATTCTGTTCAAATTGCAGAAACCTTAATCGAAAGGGATATTTTATAGTAGGTGATAGCATGGAAATTGTAGTATTAAAATTTGGAGGAACATCCTTTAAAAAACTAAACAATGATCCCCATATATTAAAACATATAAATAATTATATTGAAAGGGGCTTTATACCAGTAGTGGTAGTTTCAGCTATGGGCAGAAAGGGAGCCCCCTATTCCACCGATACCCTGATTCGCCAGTTGGAGAAAATCCATCCTAAAATAAATCCCAAAACAAAAGATTTAATAATGTCCTGTGGTGAAACCATATCGGCCAGTGTAGTTTCCCATCTATTAGAAGCCAATAATATCCCTTCAGAGCCTTTAATGGGATTTCAGGCAGGAATTATTACAGATAATACATTTAACTCTGCAGAAATTTTGACTATAGATATTTCTACTATAAAAAGTTTAATGGATATGGGAAAAGTTGTAGTTGTGGCAGGTTTTCAAGGTATGACTGAAAACAAGGAAATTACCACCTTAGGCCGAGGAGGAAGTGATATTACAGCCATAGCCTTAGGAGGGTATTTAAAAGCTAAAAGGGTGGACATTTTCACCGATGTGCCTGGAGTAGCCTTCATAGATCCTAAGATGGTTCCAGAGACAAAATTTATCGATAACATTTCTTATAAAAATATGTATATCCTTTCATCTAAAGGGGTAAAGGTAATCCATCCAAAGGCAGTTAAAATGGCTGAAAAATTCAATATTCCAGTTAGGATTACTTCAACCTATTTAAATGAACCTGGTACCCTTATTTCCAGTAAAGGTTCAAAGGAAAAGATTATTGGAATTGCCATTAAAACTATAGATGATAAAAGCTCTTTTACCATATTATACGATAACCAATTTGCTAAAAGCCTTCTCCCATATTTAAGAGACTTTTTTAAAGAGAATAAAGAGGATATATTGGATATTCATTTTAATAAAGGGGAAATAGCTTTAATGGTTAGTAATGAGGCTTCAACCCCCTTTGCTAATAATCTCTACGCCTATTTAAATAATATAGCCTAAAAAATTATCCCAAATGTTATAAATAACATTTGGGATAATTTTTTATTCCAATAAAGGTTGAATTTGTTTTCCTAATAAGGCTTCCCTTATGGTAGCTTCAATCTTATCAAATTTTGCTATCATTGAATTGGGTTTACCTATTGGATTATCCTGACCAAAGGGTACAAAGTAAACGTTTTTAGTGTTAAGTAAAAGGCCAATATTCTTAGCATTAGCTCCCAGAGCGTCATTAGTAGCAATGGCTAGTACTAAAGGCCTTTGATTCCTTAAATGGGCTTTACATGCCATGGTTACTGGTGTATCTGTAATGGCATTGGCTAATTTTGCTATGGTATTGCCCGTACAGGGTGCTACAACCATTACATCCAACTTTAATTCTGGTCCTACAGGCTCTGCATCTACTATGGTGAATATTATTTCCCTGCCCGTTATATCTCTTAACTTCTCCTTCCATTCTTCTGCTTTACCAAATCTAGTGTCAAAGGAATCTGTTGAATAGGAGATTATGGGATATATATCCGCTCCCACATTTTTTATCTTTTCAATCTCTGGAAAAACGTATTGGAAATTGCAAAATGAACCAGTTAAAGCCCAGCCTAATTTTATTTTTTTAAAATCCATTTTAAATACCCCTTTCTTCAAGAATATTATATATGGTATCCTTTATGATACGGGCTGCAGTTACCGGTGCTACCTTTCCTGGCAATCCTAATGCATGTATTGTATTAATTCCTAGCTCCTCTGCCCATTTAAAATCTACCCCACCTGGCTTAGATGCTAAATCGATTACTAAAGCCTTTCTATGAAGCCTTTCTAACCTCTCCTTGTTAAGTATTAATGATGGAACTGTGTTAAATACAAAGTCCATATTATCCATATACTCATCTAATTGGTTTAATCTTACAGCCCTATAGCTTAAAGCATTAATCCAAGCTATATCCTCGGTTTTTCTTGCTGCCACATATACATTGGCACCTATTCCGTATAACATTTTTGCCAAGACCTTACCAATTCTACCAAAACCTAATATTAGTACATTAGAGTCGTGAAGGGTAATGGCTGAATTTTCAATAGCCAATTTAAGAGCCCCTTCAGCAGTTGGGATGGCATTAAGGACCTGTAGCTCTTCTCTACCAAAATAATCTATAAAATCTATTCCATAATCCTTAGCCTTTTTTTTATGATCCTCTTTTATGTTGCCTGCCATTAGAAGCTGATCTTTATTTATCCTTTCAAATACCATTTCTATGGGTATTTTTTCAATATGGAAGGGTGCATTAATGGTCTTATCATCTTTAGAGAAGGGTAAGGGGCCAATAATTATATCAGGATCCTTAAAGCTTAGACCTTCAATATGGGATAGGGTTACATTATGGCCATCTCTATAGAGT
>JAAYEU010000081.1 GCA_012728595.1 Tissierellia bacterium | reverse complement strand
GTTTAGAAAGTGGAGGCATATATGCCCTTGCATCCTTAGGCATAATATTAATCTTTAGAACTTCCATTACTACCAATTATGCCCAGGGAGCAATAAGCATGTTCAATGCCTTTGTAGCAACATATATACTTTTAGCTATTAATATTCCAGCCTATATAGCAGCCTTACTTGGAATGTTAAGTGCCTTTATAGTAGGGATTGTAGTGGATATAGTGGTTATCTCAAGGACGCAAAATATGGATCCTGTATCAAAACAGATAATAACCCTAGGGTTGTTGATGGTCTTTCTAGGCCTTGCACCTATGCTATTTGGAACGGACCCAATCCAATTTCCAAGATTTGTTTATGGAAGCTATAAGATATTTGGAGCAACCATCTCCTATAATGCAATATTAAATATTGCTGTTGTGCTGGGGATAATGCTCTTCTTATTTTACATGCTTCAGAAGAGTAAGTGGGGGCTTTCTATTAGAGCAACTGCATCAAATGAAGTGGTTGCAAGAATGATGGGAATACCTACATCCTTTGTAACTATGACTTCTTGGGCAATTGCAGCAGCCCTTGGTACTCTTTCAGCTTTAATGTTAGCTCCAACTACTAGTGTAAGCCTTTCCATGATGGATGGAGTCCAGATTATAGCTTTTCTATCCTGTGTTTTAGGAGGATTTCAAACCTTTCATGGTCCAGTAGTGGCTGCCTT
Organism: Tissierellia bacterium; assembly: GCA_012728595.1. GTDB lineage: Bacteria > Bacillota > Clostridia > Tissierellales > Tepidimicrobiaceae > Tepidimicrobium. Next base: position 1,265 of record JAAYEU010000081.1, on the reverse strand, counting down.
TATAATAGGTTTTGCAAGTAATTTTATTTCCTATTATATATCCTCCATATGGAGCGATCCAATTTTATATATTTTGATATTGATAGCCATCCTATTTAAACCCAATGGTTTATTTGGTAAGAAAATAGTTAAAAAGGTATAGGAGGTAAAGACATTGGAAAAAAGAGAAAATAGGTTGTTGAACTGGTATAAGAAAAAGAGGCCTTATTCAGACTACCTACTCTTTGGATTATTGTTAACCCTTCTTCCTATACTGGTAGAATTAAGACTTTTAAGGTACTCCTATTTGACAACGGTTGCAAGTATATTGATATATTCAATAGTCGCTTTAGGGTTGAATATCCTATTAGGCTATTCGGGATTGATATCCTTAGGTACAGCAGGTTTTATGGGTCTTGGAACCTATCTTTCAGCCTATATTACGGCGGATTTAAATCTGCCCTTTGAACTGGCACTGATAATTTCCATAGTAGTACCCATGATAATAGGGATTTTAACAGGGCTAGTTTCCTTAAGGATTGAAGGTTTTTATCTGGCCATAGCCACACTAGCCATATCGGAAATATTGAGAAAGGTGTTTGTGGAATTTGAAGTGGTAACCAATGGATTTTCTGGTAAAAAAGCCGACTATCCTAAACTTCTAAATCTTATAGACCTAGATAGAAGTGGTACCTTCATAATGATAGTAATAGCCCTTGTAGCCATTATGATCATTACCTACAACTTAATAAATAGCTATACGGGGCGGGCTTTTTTAACCATGAGGGGTAGCGAATCGGCTGCTCAAGCCATGGGGATAAATATATACAGATATAGGCTCCTTTCTTTTGCCATAACTGTAGCTTATGCAGGCCTTGGCGGTGTCTTATATATGCACTTTGTCAAATATACCTACCCAGACAGTTGGTCCTTACTATTCTCTTTAAATATCTTAGCCGCAATAGTAATCGGTGGAATCAGGTCCATACCCGGAACCATATTAGGGTCTTTCATCGTGTTTGGGGGTCCAGACCTTATATTAAAGAGGCTTCCGGTAATAGGAGAATTCGATGGGTTAGCTTATATATTCAATGGAATACTTATAGTTTTAATTGTACTCTTCTATCCCACAGGTTTAATACATGTGAAAGAGGATATAAAGTTGAAGCTATTAAAGCTAATAAAAGGAAAGGAGAGCTACAGTGGATAATGAAAGATTGAAAGATCAATTCAGCCTACCCGATGATGTGGTGCTTAAAATAGAAGATCTTTCTATAGCCTTTGGT
>JAAYEU010000080.1 GCA_012728595.1 Tissierellia bacterium | reverse complement strand
TTTGATAAAATATTGGTAAGTAAGTAAGAAAGGATGGAAATATATAATAATGAGAATGTAAGCCTTCACTATTTAGAACATTTTAATCTAAGTCTTAAACTGCCTATTTTAATAGGCTTTATTGTTGTTGAAAGATGTTCGGAAGGCGATTAAATTTATCATTTATTATATATTTCTATAAACATTAGTATAACTTTGCCAATGTATAATTTCTATATTTTATTATAAATGATAATTAATCCCTTCCTATATAAGGAGGGTTTTTTTATGCTTGTTTTAGATATTAGTAAGCTGAAAAAATATTATGGAGACAGGTTGATTCTAGATATTAAGGATTTAAAAATATATAGGGAAGATAAGGTAGGAATAGTTGGTTTAAATGGCAGTGGGAAAACCACTTTGTTAAACTTGATTTCCAAAGACGTATTGCCAGATGAAGGATTTATAAGAACTTTTGGGAATATATCCTATATCAAACAGTTGGAATATGGAAATGCAGAAATAGCCCACGGAAAGTATATATCAGAATTTGGCTTGAAGGGTAAAAAGAGATCCTATATGAGTGGGGGAGAATTGACCAGACTAAAAATAGCTGAAGCTTTTTCCAAAGATTGCAGCCTGCTTCTTGCAGATGAGCCTACATCTAATCTGGATTTAGATGGAATTAATATGCTGCTGGAAAAGTTATTAAATTTCGATAATGCCTTGTTAATAGTTTCCCATGACAGGGATTTACTAGATAGGGTTTGTAATAAGATTTTGGAAATTGAAGATGGTCATGTAAAATTATATGATGGGAATTACTCTGACTACAAAGAACAGAAGGAGCTGGAAAGAAAAACTAAGGAATTAGAATATGAAAAGTATATTAAGGAGAAAAGGAGATTAGAAAGGGCAATCATTGAAACCAAAAACAAGTCTAGAAGTATTAAGAAAACACCAAGACGGATGGGAATTTCAGAAGCTAGACTTCATAAAATGGGAAATCAGAGCGCAAAGAGGAGCTTAGAGAAAAAAGCAAAGGCTATACAAAGCAGGTTAGAAAAGTTAGAGGTGAAGGAGAAGGTAAAGGATATAGAAAAAGTAAGGGTAGATATATTGGGAGACGAAATTCACACAAAGATCCTTATAGAAGGTCAAGATATAAATAAATCCTTTGGTAAGAGAACATTATTTAAGAAGGGGAATTTTCAAATTTATAATGGCAGTAAAACTGCCCTTATAGGGGATAATGGTAGCGGAAAAACTACTTTACTAAACATGATAATGAATGAGGAAAAGGGTATTAAAATATCCCGTAAAGCAAAAATAGGATATTTTAGTCAGGATTTAAGCATATTAGATGAGAATAAATCTATAATAGAAAACATAATGGAAACGAGTATTTATGATGAGACCACCATAAGGATTATGCTAGCCAGATTATTATTTAAGAGGGAAGATGTGTACAAGAAGGTAAAGGTATTAAGTGGTGGGGAAAGGGTTAAGGTTTCACTTGCTAAAATATTAAGCTCTGATTTTAATATGCTGATATTAGATGAACCTACCAATTATTTGGATATTTACTCCATAGAAGCTGTGGAAGAGGCTTTAACAGAATATGAAGGAACTATTTTATTCGTATCCCATGACAGGAGATTTATAGATAAAATTGCAGATAATATTATCTATATTGAGAATCATAGAATAAAAACCTTTAATGGCAGATTAAAGGAATTGGAAAATAGAAAGAATAGGCCAGTGGATATGGATGAAAAGAAATTAGCAGAGGAAAAGGCAATCCTTCAATATAGGTTATCCGAAATACTGGGAAAGCTTTCAATGGCAGATAAAGATGAGGATATAGAGGCGTTGGATAAGGAGTATAAGAAGATATTAGAAAAATTAAAAGCCATTAATGAAAACTAAGTCGATATCGACTTAGTTTTCATTTAATACATACTGAATAGCCTTATCATACCTATAATCCTTACTTGGGACAGCACTTACCTTTACATGGGGTGTGGTTTTAACTTCTTCGTTAATGGTAAAATCCCCATTTAAAGCCATCATAGAACTAAACCTTATGACTATTCCACTATTTGGCAGCGAAAAGAATAAGGGGTCAATACCAATTCCATCCCCACCAGTGGTTTCACCTACCAGGGTAGCAAATCCGCTATCCTTGCAGAAGGCTGCAAAGCTTTCTGAGGAAGAATAAACCCTATAATCAACCAACAGATATATTTTACCCCTAAAATCTATAGGGTCTTTAGGTTTTATGGTTTTGGGAACCTTCCAATATCTTTGGAAATTCCTTTCTACTTCCTCTGGCATCTTTTTTAAAATATCCTGATCTAAATGGGATATGGG
>JAAYEU010000079.1 GCA_012728595.1 Tissierellia bacterium | reverse complement strand
AGGTAGATAGCATAGAAATGAAGGTAGCAGGTTTGGAGGATAAGGTAGATAGCATAGAAATGAAGGTAGCAGGTTTGGAGGATAAGGTAGATAGCATAGAAATGAAGGTAGCAGGTTTAGAGGATAAGGTAGATAATGTAGAAATAAAGCTAGTTGGCCTAGAGGAAAAAGTAGCTAATGTGGAATTGAAGGTAGTCGGTTTAGAAGGAAGAATGGAGAATGTGGAGAAAGAATTAGAAGAACTTAATAGAACGGTAGATGCAATCTATGAGCAAACTGCTGATTTAACAGAATTTAAATCTGAAACCATTTTTAAACTTGATGAGATTATGGAAAACAATAAATCCTTCTATGAGATAATAGGGGAGCATGAGGTGGCCATTAGGAACTTAAGAAGAATTTCAATATAGTTAATATAGATAAGAACTCTTGTACACAGGTGTGCAGGAGTTCTTTTTTTTCTAATAGTTTACCTAATGCTATAGTAACAAACAATTGCCAACAAAAAGTTCAAAAAAACTCAATTTTTTTGCCTGATTTTAGTATAAGCTAAATGAAGGTATGATATAATTCAAATATATATTGAGATAAGACTCGGTCATCAATAAACAGCTAGTAAGAATAGGAGGTAAATTTTGAATGATAAAAATTATAATGGATAGTACATCAGATCTGCCAAGCCATTTGGTTGAAAAGTATAATATAGATATTTTACCCCTGAGGGTATTTTTAAAGGATAAGGAGTATTTAGATAAGGTGGACATAGATGTGGAAGAAGTCTATGAAGCCATGAGAGAGGGAATAAGCCCAAAGACTTCCATGCCAAATCCCAAAAATGCCTACGATTTGTTTAAGAAATATGCTTCTAACGGAATAAATTTTATATATTATTCCTTCTCATCAAAACTATCCAGCACTTATGAAAACTGTTATATGATTATAGAGAGGCTTAAAAAGGAGTATCCAAATGTTAAGATGGATATTATAGATACGAAAGCTGGTTCCTTTGCTTCCGGACTAATAGCTTTACAAGGGGCTGTACTTGCAAAGATCGGTAAGAAATTTGAGGATATAATAAAGTTGTCTAAGGGGAATGTTAAACATATTGAACATATTTTTACCATAGATGATTTAAGTTGGCTTTTAAAGGGCGGAAGGATATCTAAAAGCAGTGCTATAATAGGAAGTGCCCTAAACATTAAACCCATTTTAGACGTGCGAGACGGTAAAATGGAAGTTATAAGGAAGGTTAGGGGAAGAAAAAGGGCCTTAAATACCATTGCAGATTTGGTGCAGCAGCGGATTAAGGATTTCCCTGACCAGATAATCGGCATAACCCATGCTGACGATTTAAAGGCTGCTTTAGAGATGAAGGATTTGATAGTTAAAAGGATTGGAAATGAGGGCAATATTTTGATAGAAAAAATAGGAAGTGTACTTGGTTCCCACTTGGGAATTGGTGGGGTTGGAGTATTTTTCTTTAATAAGAAACCAGAGCTTTATAGTCCAGATGGGTTATCTAATTAGTGGTTTCTTCATTAGATGGGGATGGGGACAAGGGCAGTCAAAAGAGTGCTAAAATAAATGGAATCATCAACTCCCACTTAAAGGATAAAAATATTAATCCAATAATACTAGGCCAATCCATAGCAGGCTCTGATACTATAAAAGAATTTGCTGAAAAATACAATATATCAATAGGCAAGATGACCTTTATCAGGAATCTGATGATTTTAAATCCAGACTTTGAGCTGGAGGATCTAGTCCATCTTTCTTTGGAAGAATTGCTGGAGCTTTCAAGAGAGCTGGGATTGGATCTAAATAAAATAATAGATTATGATGAAGATATATTGGAAGAAAAATTCCAAGAAGAGGATTTGGACGAAGATGATGATATTTTAATAGATGATGACATAGATGATGACGTTAAATTAGCAAAAGAAAAGAACACCTCACCAGGTAAGCTGAAAATCATTAAGAGGATAATAATTAATCTATGAAATAGAGATAAAGGCAGGCAGGGTTGAACATGAAATTGAGATTGATGCTTATACTGGAGAAGTCTTAAAGCATGAAAGGGATTTAGACCATTAAGGTAGATAGTAAGACTAAATATGCACATAATAATTTTTAGGGAATAAAATTATAGTATAATCATAGGGATTTAGGAGGTCTGTAAATGGCAAAGATTAGAAGGATGTTTCCAGGAGGAAATACTGCTAGTGGATTTTATTCCTTTCATGATAATATAATGGGGCCAAATAGGGAGAAGTTCTATATATTGAAAGGGATGCCTGGTGGCGGTAAATCCTCTTTGATGAAGGAAATTGGTAGAAGGGCTTTAAAGGAAGGGTTTACGGTAGAATATCATCACTGTCCATCCGACCCAGAATCCATAGACGGATTGGTAATCCAAGAGTTGAAAGTAGGCATAGTTGATGGAACTGCACCCCATATAGTGGATCCCATTTATCCAGGATTAATGGATAGGTTAATAGATTTAGTCCAGTATATCGATGAGGATATTCTAAAGCCTTCAAAGAATGACATAATCAAGGCTAAAAGGAATAATAAAAAGGCCTATGGCAAAGCCTTCACCTATTTTAAGGCTGCAAAGATTATCTATAAGTTGATAGAGGAAAACAATAGGGATGGAGTAGATTTTAAAGGGATAAACAGGGAAGGCAGCCTATTGATAGATGAAATATTTTCAGAAAAACCCAGCGGTAGTGGAGAATTTTTCTTTAAAGAAAGGCACCTATTTTCCAATGCCAATACCCCTGAAGGCTTTATAGATTATACCGACTCCATATTAGAAGGAGTAAAAAGGGTAATCTATATAGAAGGGGATATGGGTACGGGTAAAGCTGAGATATTAAACAGGCTAATAGAGGAAGGAAGGATAAGGGACTATAGTTTGGAAGTTTATCATAATTCCACTATTCCTGAAGAGGTAGAAACTTTAATTATAAAGGATATAGACACTTGTATTACTAGCAATAGACGAGGACATGAATACGCCTACAAGAGGATAAATCTAAACCAATACTTTGATGAAAAGATAAAGGATGATAAGGATTACCAAACCTATGACTTGCTGATTAGTAAGGGCATATACCATCTTTCTAAGGCCAGGGAAAATCATGAAATTCTAGAAAAAGCCTATAGGCTGGCTATAAATTATGATGAGATAAATAGAGTAAAGGAAGAATTGGCAGAAGAGATATTTCATAATATCAAATAGTAATAAAGCTATAAGGAAGAAGCTCCTTATAGCTTTTCTATTACCCCCTTATAAAGGGCCTCAAAGACATGGTCTAAGCTATCGATTGGACAGCCTCCCTGTACGGTCTGAGGACTACCTCCACCTCTGATTTCTAGGGTCTTGGACGCTTCCTCTAAAACCTTCTTCATATTTATTTTTAGATTAGGGCTTCTACTCAATATGAATTGGCCAGTAGATTTTCCTTTAACTCCAAATAGTACTACCGTATTTTCTATTAGGTTGATATAGGGAAGTAGATTCTGCAGTTCTTTAAAATCCATATCCATGGATTGGTGGAGGATGAAATTGACCCCCTTGATGCTTTCTGCCTCCCTTATTAATTCTGCCGATATATATTTATACAGCCTTTCCTTCAAATATCTATTTTCCTTTTCTAAACCCTCCCTATCCTTATATAGCTTTTCCACCCTATCATAAACATCCTTGTCCTTGGAGGAAAGAAGCATGCTTATCCTTTGAATGGAATCGCTTTTCCAAGTATAATCCTTTAAAGCCCTGTTTCCGCATACAAATTCCACCCTGATATTTCCCTTATAGGATTCAACCTTCCTTATCTTAATCATTCCAATTTCTCCAGTACTCCTTACATGGGTGCCGCAGCAGGGAGAAAAATCGATTCCATCAATTTCTACAATCCTAATATTGGAGTTAACTTTGGGATCCTTTCTAACGGGTAGTTTATCCATATCTTCCCTTTCAACGATATAGGACTTGATGGAGAAGTTGGAAAAGATTATCTTGTTGGCAAACTCCTCTACCTTTTCAATCTCCTCCTTGCTAATCATAGGAATATTTACATCGATATAGACGTATTCCTCCCCTATATAAAATCCGATGGTTTCACCATTGAACAGCTTATAGAAAGCTGAAGATAGCAGGTGTTGACCTGAGTGTTGCTGCATATAATCGAATCTGTTATTCCAATCTATGGATAGTTCTACTCTATCGCTGTGAATATTGTCCTTTACTACATGGACTATATCTAATCCATCTTCATAGGTATCTATAACCTCCACACCATTGATGGTCCCCTTATCCCTTGGCTGTCCACCAGCCAGATTAGGGTAGAAGATGGTCTTGTTAGTCTTTATATAATATTTATTGTCCATATATTTTTTCTCTACAATTCTAGCATCTATTTGACGCAGATATGGGTTTTCTAAATAGATTTTTTCTGTCATGACTCCGCCCCCTAGTCAATTTGGTACTATAATTATAATACCATTTTTTAAAGGAAACTGAAAACAAAATTAAGTTACTGTGTTATAATCTAAATATATAAATTAGAAAGGGAATGGATATGGGTAGTTATTTAACCATAGTAGGAATGCTCTTGATAATATGGTCTCTCAATAGGATGAATAGGAATAGAAATAAAAATAAAAAGGATTGATTAGATGAAAAGGCCTTTTGTCCTTCTAACTATTCCATTGATACTGGGAATTACATTTTACTATCATTTTAATGTAGAAATCCAGCTAATTTCCATCCTATTTATATCCATGATAATAATTAGCCTAATAGGGATAAAACTAAAACTTTCTATTATAGTACCCATCTTTTTCTCCTTGTTCTTATTGGGCATGTTAATTACAGCCACTAAAGCAGACAGCAGTAAGCTTATGGACTATGCCGATAGGTCTGTAGAGCTTAAGGGGGTTGTTAAAGACATTAGAAGCCTTTCAGAGGATGAGGGCAGGTATGTAGTCCAGGTAAATGGCATTTTAGATGGAGAAGGGGAAAGGGTAAGGGAGAAGGTATTATTAAAGCTGTTAGGAGATAAAAGTTTAAAAATTGGAGATGAAATTAGCTTTAGGGGAGTGTTAAGAAAACCCCTAGCTAATACCAACCCAAGGCTATTCAACTATAAGCTAAAGCTATTATCTGAAGATATACAGCTTACAATGGCCATTAGGGATAATTCAATAATAGATATTAAAGAGGCTAGCAATAGTTTTTTAATTAAGTTAAAGAGGGGATTTATTAAAAGGGTGGAAAGGGGAATAGAACCCTACTTAAATGAGGAAAGTAGCCCCTTAATCAAGTCCATATTGCTGGGGAGCTACTCCTATTTGGAAGAGGAAGATTTGGAGCTTTTTAGGGATCTAGGCCTAGCCCACATACTGGCTGTATCTGGTTTACATATTGGAATTATTGCAAGGCTATTTACCCTTACAATGGCTTATCTAGGAATCAATAGGAAGATAAATATGACAATTACCCTTGCAATCCTTTGGACTTATGCCTATATAATTGGATTTCCTCCCTCCATATTGAGGGCCAATATAATGTTTAGCATAATGTTACTGGCTCAGATAAGAAGATTACCCTATGACCCTATGAATGCCATGTTCTTTGCCTTATTCCTATTAGTTTTGATAAATCCCTTTTCTATATTCGATATAGGACTACAGCTGTCCTTTATGGCCACTTTTTCCATCCTGTTTTTTATGGATATAATAAGGCCTACATTGGATTTATATAGGGAGGGAATCCTTAAACCTTTGGGGGTAATTTTATTCGTTCAATTAGGGCTACTGCCAATTTTAGCTTATTATTTTAATAGGATTCCCCTCTTAAGCTTTTGTAGCAACCTGATATTGATGCCAGTATTTAGCCTTACGCTAATGCTCAGCATATTTTTGGTGTTTTTTTCTAATTTTACTGGCATAGCCTATGGAATCGGAATTTTGATAAATCTTCTGCTTAAGTTCCAATTTAAAATAATGGAGCTATTAAGCTATTTCCCTATTTTGAATATGAAGCTAGCATCACCTTCTATCTGTGGAATTTTTATCTACTATATAATAATATTGATGCTCTTTAAGCTTATAGATATTAGAAAACTCCCCAAGGGGTTAAATAAGGCTATGGTATTTTCGCTTTTATTTTTAGCCTTAATAAATATCATAGCCTATCAAACTGATTACAGCATGGCTGTAGAATTTATAGATGTGGGACAAGGGGACAGTATCTTAATTAGGAGTAAGGACGGTAACTATCTAATTGATACTGGCGGAAATCCCTTTGACGATTTTGATGTAGGTAAAAATATAGTCCTTCCATATCTGGAAAAGGAGGGCATATTTAAGCTTAAGGGAGTCTTTATCAGCCACTTTGATGCCGACCACTGTAAAAGTTTACCCTATCTAATTGACAATATGGAAATTGAGAATATATATTTAGGCTATGAAAGGGAAGAAAATGACCTTTATAATCAAATATTGGAGAAGGCCAAAAAAAGAAAAATACCCGTAAGGCTATTGAAGCAGGGAGATAAGATTAAAGTAAACCATAATACTAATATATATGTAGTGGGGCCAAATGATGAACTATTAAACAGCTCAAATACCTCGGATAATGATCTATCCTTGGTATTATTGCTAAAGTATTATGATTATAATATTCTGTTTACTGGAGATATTGAAAGATTGGGAGAAGAAGGGCTAATGAAAAGTTTAAATCTAGATGTGGACTTTTTGAAGGTAGCCCATCATGGCAGCAACACCTCATCTGGTGAGGACTTCTTAAAAAAATTTAAGCCTAAAGTAGGCTTTATGAGTGTAGGCAGAAATAATAGCTTTAACCATCCCCATGAGGAGGTTTTGGAAAGATATAAAAAGCATAATATTGAACTGTTTAGAACCGATGAATTGGGTCTTATCAGGCTTAAACTGGATGGGGATAAGTATGAAATTAAGCCTTTTATAAGGGAGAGGAAAAGCCTAGTGGGTATGATAAGGAATTATTGGCTGGAAATAATCTATTTGATAATACTATCTTTCCTTTCCTATAGGCTTGTAGTGGAATTCTTACTAGTAGAGGAGGAGATGGAGAAAATTGAATTACAAGGAATTTATAGATAAGGCAAAAAAGAAGGAATTAAAACCCCTATACCTTTTCTATGGAGAGGAAGAGTACCTTATCGATTATACCCTTTCAGCCTTAAAGGATATGTATATAGACGCTTCCTTTGAAGCCTTGAATTATATAAGACTAGATGGCAGGGAAATAGACTTTGAAAAAATAATGGATGCCTGTGAAACATTACCCTTCATGTCGGAAAAGAAGTTAGTAGTAATTAAGGATTTTCCATTACTTAAAAATAAGAAGGATGGGGATAGGCTTTCAGAAGAGTTAAAACTACCTCCTTCAAAGAACCCCCTCATTGAATACATGGGGAAATTGGCAGACTACTTGTGCCTGGTATTCCTTGAAAAGGAGAAAAGCGTAAACAGAAGTAGTGCCCTATATAAAGCCATAAAAAAACACGGGGATATAGTTGAGTTCAATAAATTAAAGGGTAGGGATTTAGACCTGTGGGTGGAAAATGGCTTTAAAAAACATAAGAGGAGGATAGCCAAAGCCAGTATAAATTATTTTATTCAACAATCTTCCTATTTCGACTCAAACAGGGATAAGACTCTATACGATTTAGAAAATGAGATTATCAAGATTTCCAATTATGTATCTGAGGATGAAATGGTTACAAACCATGTAATTGATCTTTTAATGGCTAAACCCTTGGAAATGAATGTATTCAACCTATTGAATAGCATAAGCCAAAAAGATGGCGAAAGGGCCATAAGGCTATTTAATGAAATGTATATGTCCAATGAACCGGTTTTATTTATACTCCATATGATAGTAAGGCAGATTAGAAATATGTTAAACTACAAGCTGTTAAGGGCTAAAGGCTACTCCGAAGGAGATGTATTCAGCAAGATGAATTTAAAGAAATACGAATATCAAAAGGTAGCAAATCAGAGCAGCAATTTTACAATAGAGCAGCTAGAAAGGGCCCTCATACATTGCCTTGAAACGGATAAGGCCATAAAGTCTACTTCCATAGAGGATAGGTTGGCCTTGGAAATGCTACTTACAAAGTTAACCTACCAAGTCTAAAAAGATAAAAAACTTCGGGATTGCCGAAGTTTTCTTTTATACAGCTTCCTTCATTTTTTCATTTAATTTTCTAGTTAAAGAGCTGATCTTTCTTGAAGCAGCATTCTTATGGATAACTCTCTTATGGCTTGCCCTTTTTAGCTTTCTATCTATAACTTTAAGTAATTCTTTAGCCTCATCAATATTATCATTTTCCAATGCTAAGTTGAATTTTTTAATGTAGGTTTTGATTTCAGATTTTCTACTTCTATTTAAAGCCGTTCTTTTTCTAGCAATTTTAATTCTCTTCTTTGCAGATTTGATATTTGCCAACTCTTTCACCTCCTCAGTTCTTAACAAAAGATATTTTACCATGAAGATGGATAAAAAGCAAGGATAATTAACCTTATTATACATAAAAATCGACATTAAAAGAAAACTAATATTAGTATTAGCTCTCATATTATATAAAAATAGGGAGGGGATAGTTTGCTGCAGATAAGAACGGATTTAGCGATAGAAAATAGGGAAATATATCAACAAGCCTACCAAAAAGAAGCTCCAGGAATAGAGGTAGAGGAGGAAAAGGGTGAAAATTTTACCATAACCAGGGTGAAGATATTGGATGATAAGGGTTCAGAGCATTTGGGAAAGCCTAAAGGGGTCTATATAACCATAGATGTTCCAAGGCTAAAAAATGCAGACCAGGATCTAAAGGATGAGGTAAGCCAGCAGATAGCCAAGGAAATAAAGGGCTTAGGCTTAAGCGATGAAAACACTAAGACCCTAATAGTAGGATTGGGTAACTGGCATGTAACCCCTGATGCCCTAGGTCCTAAGGTGGTAGACAGGGTATTGGTTACAAGACAGTATTTTGTCGCCTATAAGAAGGAAGAAGACGAAACCGTAGCCAATGTGGCTAAAATCTCACCGGGGGTTATGGGTATTACGGGAATTGAAACTGGGGAGATAGTAAAGGGAATAGTTGAAAAGATCAATCCTGATTTAATTATTGCAGTGGATTCACTGGCTTCAAGGAGGATGGAAAGGGTAAGTACCACCATTCAAATCTCCAATACGGGCATAACTCCAGGTAGCGGTATTGGAAACAATAGGATTGGGTTAAATGAAGAATATTTAGGGGTTCCTGTAATAGCTATTGGGGTTCCAACGGTTGTAGATGCTGCCACCATGGTTAACGATACCATGGATTTAATAATTGGCTCCATGAAGGATGCAGCCAAGGTGGGAAGTGAATTCTATTCTATTTTAGAACAGATATCCAATGAGGACAAATATCAGCTGATAAGAGAGGTATTGGAACCCTTCATGCCAAATGTGGTGGTAACGCCAAAGGAAATAGATTTAATTATAGACGATCTGTCAATAATAATTGGAAACGGATTAAACATGGCTCTGCACCATGGAATAGACCTTCAGGATGTAAATCGATATATTAGATAGGGATAATACTCCTCAATCAATTATCATATACTTGTTATGGAGTGAATATAATCTATGTATTAAATACTTAAATTGAGGAGTGTTTTCATGAAGGATAAGGATACCAGAAACACATATATAATAATCCTATTGATTTGCCTTATAGCCTTTAACCTGGGTACAATTTTTATCAACATGAAAGCCGATAAGGGAAAGCCAGTCCTAAGCAGCAAAGCTACCTTTTTAAAGGACGGAAGTGCCCTTATTTCCCTTGCTAGTTCAACCAGCTCCATAATGAATCTCTATAAAAGCCAGCACTATATGGGAGAGGTGGAGGTTTTTAGTACCGATTTTTCTTTGGCTGAAAATATAATGAACTTTGTTAAAGCCCAATTTCCCTCCATCATGGTTATGAAGGATGATGAAGTAGCACTAGGTGAAGAAATCGATATAGAAAATGATTCATCTATAATTCAAGACTTTATAATCATAGATAGGTTGGAAGAATATGAGGATTTAATTATAATAGATAATTCCGATCCGGACAATATGACTGCCAATGTACCAAAACCTTTGAATATTAACCCATTGAAAATAGATAAAGAAAAGCCCTATATCCTTATATACCATACCCATGGTACAGAGTCCTATTCTTCTTTGGATAACAACATTCACCATACTACGGATAAGAATTTAAACGTCATAAGGGTAGGGGAAATTATTACTCAAGTTTTAGAGGGGAGGGGTCATAAGGTAGAGCATGTAACTAAATATCATGACATACCTTCCTATAATAAATCCTATAGCCAGTCATTAAAGACCATAAATGAGAAATTGGGGGAAAATAATAATTTAAAAGTTCTAATAGATGTACATCGGGACGGCTTTGACCAAAAGGACCCCAAAGTAAGGGAAAACTTGCAAAATCTTCTTGAAAAGTCTAAAATCAATATAGAAGGAAAAGATGTGGCTACCTTTTTCTTCGTAGTTGGTCCAGACTCACCAAATAAAGAGGCTGTATTGAGCTTTGCTAAATATGTCAAGGCTATAGCCGATGTTTTGTATCCCGGTTTATGTACAGGCATTATGATTAAACCGGTAGGCAAATATAATCAGTTTCTTTCAGATTATTCGGCCTTAATAGAGGTGGGTAGTAATTTAAACACCATAGAAGAGGCGTTAGAGACGGCTAAATTAGTAGGGGAGATATTGAGTATTGCAATAGACAATATACTAGAATAAACTTTTTATAAATTGTAAAAAATGTTATAATAATTATACCTTTAGAAAAGGAGGGTACGACATGGAAGAGGATAACAAAAAATCGGTCAAGGCCGAAATAATAGAATGGATTAAGAGCATATTAATAGCTATTGTAATAGCCGTATTGATAAAAACCTTTGTATTTAATACTACCTATGTTTTGGGAAATTCCATGTATCCAACTCTACATGAAAGAGATAGACTATTTGCTAACAAGATTCCACTGTATTTTTCTGGACCCAAGAGGGGAGAGATAGTGGTCTTAGAAGCACCGGATGCATCCAATAAGGATTACATTAAAAGGGTAATTGGAATTGGAGGAGATACGGTAGCAATAATAGATGGAAAAGTCTACTTGAATGGCAAATTACTAGAGGAGGATTATATAGAAGAAGGGGCCTATACCCATGTTTATAATGAAAACTACTGGGAGGTTCCTGAAGGATATGTGTTTGTACTAGGAGACAATAGAGATGAAGGGGCTAGCAAGGATAGCAGGTACTTCGGCTGTGTACCTGTAGAATCAATTAAAGGAATTACTACCTTTAGATACTTCCCTTTTAACCATCGCTTTGGAAAAATAGATTAGTATAAAATTTCTATTAGAAGGCAAAATAAATAGGGTGGTTAAATTGGGTAGTAGAGTGGAAAAGCTAAAGTTAATCAGGAAAGAGAGAAGAAAAAAGCGTACAAAAGGTATAATCATCGTATTATCCTTATTCCTTTTATATTATGGAATAAAGATGGTAAACGATCATATCGAATATCTGGGATATTTAGACAACCCCATCATATTGGATATAGATATGGAACAGGGCAAATTGTACTT
>JAAYEU010000078.1 GCA_012728595.1 Tissierellia bacterium | reverse complement strand
CTAATATCAGGTACCATAGCAATAAACACAATGAAATCTTTAAGTAAAGCAGCTTAACAAACTACATAAATATACTAAGAATTGAGGATTTTACTGTCGAAAATATTAATAATAATTTCAAAATCTCATTTATTAATGGGCTAATGCTTTATACTCTTTTTTAACCTTGATTAAAAAAGTTAATTATGCAATTTCCTCAATTCTTTAGTTTTTAAAGGTAACTAAGTTTACCTATATATAAAATATCATTATTTTTGTATTAAGCTTTACTCTTATGGAATTTAATTACAATTTTATCTTGCTCAATTCATCTAAAAATGCAGGTCTATTTTTATATAAGCTCCTCAATTTATTTATAATATCTTTTAGATTTTCTACAGACACAAATTCACTATATCTTTCTATAATACTACACACATTTCTATACTTACTTCTATTTGAGGCAGCCTTTGCTGTTGATAAAATATAATCTTTATAAATATCAATAACCTCATCTGGATATTTCTCAAATAGGATATTTGCATATTCTTCTATTTGGTGTAGATTGTTCTTAACATAATTTAAGAGCTCTTCCAAATCATTTTCATAGACGATAAGCTTAACATATAGATTGTTCCAATACCAGTCCCTGCCTTTTCTTATTTTAACAAGAATTTCATTATACAATTCTTTTTCCCTACCTTTGTGCATAGCTTTCAATTCTTCATAGTATTCAAAATTACCCTCTAGAAACAGTTTTCTGGCTAGTTTCTCCTGCTCCTCTTTTAGTGAAAGCTTTTTATAAGCTTCATATCTTATCTTTCTCCATTGGTTTACTAAGCCTGGTAGGTCTTTATCTTTTTCTTCTCCTTCCAAGGTTAAATCAATAATTTTATGATAATCTCCTCTATCTTTTAATTTGTTGATTAATAATTCTCTAAAGGCTGTATACTGCAGGTTTTCTTTTATAAACTGGATTTGTTTATCCTCGGTTTCGTACTTTTCCATTATTCCATATAACAATAGAAGTAACTCTTCTTTAAAATACTCATAATAACTATTCCTTTCACGCTTAGCAAAATCCATGATTTTGTCTTCTAATGCCTTTCTATATTCCTTTTCCCCAATAAATTTAAGACATATATTAAGTAAATCCACTCTATACTCATTCCACCCATCTAAAACTTGGATGTCCAAATATTTTATCATTTTATAAAAGATTTCTCTTTTATCACTGTAATCATTATCTAAAACTTCAAATACCAAATCATCTACGTATTCAATTATCTCTGTAGTCAGTGACCCTATAAATCCATCGGAATCGTCTGCATAATTAAAGGCCTCTATAGCTTTTTCTAATGTCATCAATGCTATATCTGTAGCTAATAAATAATTATTGTTTGTTAAGGCCTTTTCAATTCCATTAATAAATAACTCTCTCATATCATCAGCAAAATATCCCGCCCTATTATAGCTTATATAATCTTCTTTTCCTAAATATTTTCTTGCTAATGTATACAGAAGCCTCTTATAATCGATTATTATATGTTTGTCATCCTCTTTAGCATATTTAAACATTATTGTTTGCTTTAATTCCCTATCCTTGCTTGTTAGCTCCATTATAATATCCACTAATTCTTCTTTGGATAGCCTGTTTAACACATCCTGCAAATTTAATCTCTTTCCATTCCTTTTCTTCGGTATAAATTGTACAATCTCTCTCAAGTAATAATATACTGCTACTTCATGCTTACAGATGGGACCAAAGTCATAGGGACAATCACAAAAGGAATCTAAAATTTCACCATTATTACCAATTTCCACTTCTACCTTATAATCATAAGTTCCTTCTACAATAAATGTATATAAGCCATCTCTTTCGTATTCGTCCATAACTCTTCCAGATGTATAATACGAATAACCTCTATCTATAATTACATCATTTATATACTCTTCAAAATTATTAAGATTCATTTTAACACCTCTATCAAAATATATTCTTATACCATCCTACCCCATTTCATCTCTTCACCAGCTTTATCATATCTTTTCCTCTTAGCTTTAATCTCTTCTATTTCTATTTTATAAACATTGGTTCTTTTTAGCCCCGATTTAATAGCTAAATTAAAATAATCCATCTTATTAGGAGTGTATTTTTGGCATATTAATTTCATGGCTTTAATTCTTTCTTCTTCATCTTCTACTAATTCAATTTTTCCCTTGACTATGGCCGATTCGTATTCCGTTGTGAAAACCTTTCTAATTAACAAGACCCCTTTAGATTCATCTTTTACTAGCTCATCTAATTCTTCCTTTGTATAGATTTCAGGTACCTTAACTTCCCCCACAAAGGCTATGCTAACCTTCGGATTTTCTTTAAATATTTCTACCTTCTTTCCTTCCTTTGCAGAATGGAAATATAATTTATTTTCATCTCTAACTATGGAAAGGGGTATGGCATAGGGTTCACCATTATCATCTATTACGGAAAGGATGCCATAGGTTGACTTATCTATAACCATAAGGCCAAAACCCCTATCCATTTCCCTATCTTTTCTTCTCATATTTTCACCTCAATTTATTATGGAAAAACTTTTTATAAATATTATACCAAATACAGTAGATAATAATCGCTAGTATTTGCTAGTTTAAAATAGTTGCCTATAAATACATGGGTATATAATTATTAAGACTTATTTCAAAAGTAAAGGAGAGATTCCATGTCTATTGTAAGTTGGAAGGAAGTGCTAGATTTTTGGTTTGACCCTAAGCATCTGCCTCTTCATTTTGAAGCTAATACCGAATTTGACGAATTGATTCGTAGCAAGTTTCTGGATACCTGGAAGGCTGCTTCTGAAGGCTTATTGGTCCACTGGCGAAAAAATATTAAGGGTAGACTTGCAGAAATTATAGTTTTAGATCAGTTCTCAAGAAATCTTTGGAGAGATGATATTCGCTCCTATACCCAGGATAAAATGGCCATTGTCTTAGCTCAAGAAGCCTTAAATCACCCAGACTATAATAAACTATCTAGCTTGGAAAAGAAATATATTCTTCTTCCATTTATGCATTCTGAATCTTTAGAACTACACAACTGGGCCTATAAATATTTTTTAGAGCTTGGAGATAAAGAATTCATGCGCTATGAGATGTTGCACAGGGAGGTTTTAGAAAAATTTGGCCGTTATCCCTATCAAAATAAGGAGTTAGGACGGAAATCAACAGCTGAAGAATTAAAGTATCTTAAAGAAAAAGATGGAAAGTACTAT
>JAAYEU010000077.1 GCA_012728595.1 Tissierellia bacterium | reverse complement strand
CCCAGTTTATTCCACTAACTTGAAGCAAAACTATATTAAAATTTGAATAAAGATTTGGCATAAGCAGGGATAAGGAGTAGGGGGAAAGGGATGAGGTTTGTCGGAAAAAAGAAGGATAAAATGATTGAAGTATTGGAGAGTTTTCCTCATAATTTCAACATTTTATCCCTGTTTTATTTCTTAACTTTTACTTTTTATTATTGTCCTTCCTTTCCTTTTTCCTCAACCCTATCTCCAATATTTCTGGAATAAATTTTTGAAGGAAGCAAATGTTTATTTTAATGGAAGCAATAGATTATTTAAAAGAGCAAGAGTTTATTATATTAGGACAAATCACCTTTCAATCAAACATACTGCCTCTACATGGGGAGTTCTGGGAAACATATCCATTAACTTCATTTTTTCTACCCTATAGCCCCTATTATTAAATACCTTTAAGTCCCTAACTAAAGTAACAGGATTGCAGGATACGTATATGAACCTCTGTGGATTAAAGTCGATTATCTTATTGATCGCCTTAGGATGAATTCCATCCCTAGGAGGATCGATTATCACCAGGTCTGGCCTTTCCATTATATCGTCTACCACCTTTAAAACATCTCCTGCAATAAACTCCACATTATCAAGCTGGTTTAATTTGGCGTTTTCTTCTGCCATTTTCACTGCTTCTTCAACTATTTCAATTCCAATTACCTTCCTACAAATAGGAGCTAGTATCTGTGCAATGGTACCAGTGCCTGAATAAAGATCGAATACAATATCATTTTTCTCATCCCCGATAAAGTCCCTTGCTATGGAGTATAGTTTCTCGGCACCAAAGGTATTGGTTTGAAAAAAGGAAAAAGGTGAAATCTTAAACTTTAAGCCGAGAATTTCCTCCACTATATATTCCTTACCATAGATAAGCTCTATTTTATCAGCCTTTACCGTATCACCTAATCCATCATTTATAGTATGGAATATGCTTACAATACTGCCTTCCAAATTATCAATATTTAATAATTCCTTAGTAAAATCCTCCACATCCACTTCCCCTTGGCTGGTGGTTACTAAATTGATTAATATTTCTCCTGTGGATAAGGCCTTTCTAATGACTAAATGCCTTAATATCCCCTTATGGGTCTTTTTGTTATAAAAGGGTGTATTCGAAGCTCTAAAATACTCCATAACCCTTCTTCTTATTATAGTAAAATCTTCATCTGCAATATTACAGCCATCGGTATCCACAATCTCATAGAATCTCCCCCTTCTATGAAGACCTAGTACCAGAGGGCCTCCCTTTACTTCATCTCCAAAGGTATATTCCATCTTATTTCTATAACCTTCTACCCTAGGGCTTCTTTCAATCCCTAAGAAATTTGAAACTTCAACCCCCTCTTTTTTAAACAAATCCAATACTAGCTCTTTCTTTAGCTTTAATTCATCTTCGTAAAAGAGGCTTTGGTAAGTACATCCTCCACAATCATCATAATCACAGGATAGATCTTTCTCTAAGGGAGATCTTTCTAATACCTCTAACAATCTTCCCTCTATATAATCTTTTTTCCTTCTATTTAAAAGGACCTTAACTTTTTGACCCTTAATACCTCCTTTAAATATAACCCTTTTACCCTCATATTGGCCTACCGATTTATTTGGAAAGATATTATCCATTATTTCGATTTCAACGGTCTTTTTCTTCCTAGCCATAAATATCAACTCCTTCCAAATTATTATACCAGTATTTGAGGAAAAAATAAGAGTAAAATATAGACTTAATCGAGCCAAAATATAAAAAAGTTCTAATTTTAATTCTTTAGTAAAAAATAAAAAATTCCTGTCAATAACTTTTGAAAATGTCAGTAAAAAATAAGCTAATTATCGCTTAAAAATGTCAGTATTAGGATATAATAATAACATCTTTGGAGTTTTGATATTATAGCTGTTCAATTTTAAATGCCAAGGATAAAATGAACAAGTGTTAATGTTACTTTGTTAGTGTAAAATAATTGTAGGAAAACTATTAAGCCCCCTAACCAATTTGGACAATCGCACACTAATTTAGTAAAATAAAAATTAATAGGAGGTTGTCTAAATTGAAAGGGAAAGGTAATTAATGCTAAATCTTTAGAAGAAGAAAATGAACAATTGAAAAAAT
>JAAYEU010000076.1 GCA_012728595.1 Tissierellia bacterium | reverse complement strand
TTGATTGCCATATTATTTGAAAGATTAATAGACAACTTTAAGAACTGCATATCTGCCATTGAAGAAGAGGATTACGATAAGATAACTGGCTTAAACAATAACTCCAGAGCCATACTAACGGAGTTAACGGTTCAATTTAGTGGGGATGATGAGATTTCTTCACCCCTACGGGAACTATACCTTTTCATAAATAAAACCATGACAGAAGGAGAGATAAAGAAGGATATATCCTCCTTTGAAACCAACATCAAGGTAATTATGCCAATACTGGAAGGCTTTAAGGAATTGGAGGTAAGGGAAAAGCCAAAAGCAGTAGCAGGCCTTACCTATGGAAAGGCTAATCTAGGGGAATATAAATTAGAAGAAAATAGGAGTTTTGAGGGATAAAAAAAGCTGTGGTTAACCCACAGCTATTTTTCTATGTAACCGTGCACCCAGCTTCGTCGCCATATCCCAAGCGTTACCTAAACAGTTAGCTCGGAACAGGCGCCCCTGCGGCACACGAAAGTGTCTACTTACCGCTGCTTCCTCCCGGACCTGACGGGGTTCATAGATTTCCGTTGCGCAGGACCCATTCGTCAACGCCACTTATTTAGGGCAGACCCTGAGATATAAACGCCTAGACTGGGACTTCGACCCTGCTATAGCGGATTGCAGGTTATAGGGCACCGCTACCTCCCCATCTAGCACGGCAAAGATTAAGTTGGCGGAGAGAGAGGGATTCGAACCCTCGATACCCTTTTGGGGGTATACACGATTTCCAGTCGTGCGCCTTCGACCAGACTCAGCCATCTCTCCTCGTTAAATAAAATTCTTTATTACAAGTTATTATTATACAGAAAAATTTCTAATATGTCAACTATAACTTTTAAAAGGCTTGAATATGGAAGTGAAACAGGCTAATAATTAAAAGGACCATTAATTTAGTGTAATCATAGCCTCCTTCTGGTATAATATATTTATTAAACAATATAAGGGTGGTTTTATGTATCAGGCACTATATAGGCAATATAGGCCTAAGACCTTCGATGAAGTTCTAGGCCAGGAACATATAACGACAACATTAAAAAACCAGATTCAAAGCGGGAATATTGGCCATGCTTATCTATTTTCTGGAACTAAGGGAACGGGAAAAACCTCCACCGCCAAAATACTTTCAAGGGCAGTAAACTGCTTAAAGCCAGTAGAAGGGAACCCTTGTAATGAATGTGAAATATGCAGGGGAATATTAGATGAATCCATAATGGATATAATAGAAATGGATGCTGCCAGCAACAATAGCGTAGATGATATAAGGGAGTTAAGGGATAAGGTGGTTTACCCTCCTTCTAGAACCAAGTATAAGATATATATAATAGACGAGGTCCATATGCTGTCTAAAGGGGCCTTTAATGCCCTCTTAAAGACCCTAGAAGAACCGCCTAGGCATCTAATATTTATACTGGCCACCACCGAAAAGGAGAGACTACCCCAAACCATCCTATCTAGATGTCAGAGATTCGACTTTAAGAGGATAACAACCAAGGATATCGTTTCTAATATGAAGAACATATGCCATGAATTGAATATATCTGTAGAAGAAAAGGCCTTAA
Organism: Tissierellia bacterium; assembly: GCA_012728595.1. Lineage (GTDB taxonomy): Bacteria > Bacillota > Clostridia > Tissierellales > Tepidimicrobiaceae > Tepidimicrobium. The sequence goes on along the minus strand of JAAYEU010000076.1, from coordinate 7,916 downwards.
AACTGATAGCAAGAAATTCCGACGGTGCTATGAGGGATGCCCTAAGCCTTTTAGATCAATGCATATCCTATAAGGGAGAAAACTTAAGCTATCAGGATGCCATAGATATATTGGGGATAGCCAATACGGATTTATTGTTCTCAATAGTAGATGATGTAAAGGAGAGAAAGCTACAAAGCCTTTTATTTGAAATAGACCATATAATACAAGAGGGCAAGGATGTAAACCAGTTTATAAAGGATTTAATATACCATTTTAGGAATCTACTAATCGTTAAAAGCTCTAAAAATGCAATAGATCTGTTGGAAATGGATGAGGAGACCGTTAATCGCTTAATCCAACAGAGTGAAGATATTTCACTGGAATTTATACTACAAGCCTTAGATATATTAAATAAAAGTGAAAGTCAAGCTAAATGGTCTACTCAACCAAGAATAATACTTGAAATGGCCATGATAAAACTGGTAAACTTAGAAGATGAAATGGATTTAATAAAAAGAGTTAAAAGGCTGGAAGAGATTATAAATACTGGCCAAATAAAAATAGCTGAGCCTAAGGCAAAGGCTATGGAAAAGCCAAAGAAGATAGAAAAACCACAAGTAGAAGAAAAAGATATTGATATTGGACCAATCCAAGCCTTTGACGGTAAGGAAGGATTAAGCCTAGAAACCATAAGGAAAGAATGGGAAAAAGTGTTAGCCATGGTAAGGGAAAAGAACATCAGAACCCATGCCTTCCTAAAGGAGGGAAGGGTAGCAAACTTTAAGGATAACAAGCTCTTTATTGCTTACAAAGATGGATACGGAATCCATAGGGAAGCTATGGAAAAGGCTCACAACAAGGAGCTAGCAGAAAAAATTACTTCCTCTTATTTTAATAAGGAAATAAAATTAAAATTTGTAATGGAAGACAGTAATATGGATGAAGAGGAGGAAGATAGATTCCAAGAAGTCATCGACTTCTTTGGAGAAGATATTGTTGAAATAGAATAAAATTGAAAGGAGAATCTAATATGGCAAGAGGCAGATTCCCAGGCATGGGTAACATGGGAAATATGATGAAACAGATACAAAAGATGCAAAAACAAATGGAAGAGATGCAAAAACAATTGGAAGACACGGAAGTTGAAGCAAGTGTTGGTGGCGGAGCTGTAGTTGCTAAAGCCAATGGCAAAAAGGAAATTCTATCCATCAAAATAGATGAATCGGTAGTAGACCCAGAAGATATAGAGATGTTAGAGGATTTAGTATTAGCAGCTGTAAATGAGGCTTTGAGAAATGCCGAGGAGATGATGACTAAGGAAATGAGCAAAATAACAGGGGGTATGAATATACCAGGCCTGTTTTAGGGAAGGTTGATTTAAATGGACTATTATGCATTGCCTATAGCAGATTTAATCGAACAATTATCTAAATTGCCAGGCATAGGAAAAAAAACTGCTCAAAGGTTGGCCTTCTATGTTTTAGAAATGGATCCTTTAGAGGTAGAGAAACTAGCCACTTCAATTATAAATGCCAAAGAAAAAATCCGCTATTGTAAACAGTGCTTCAATTTAACAGACGATGAACTCTGTAGTATCTGCAAAGATAGGGGAAGGGATGAAAGTTTAATCTGTGTAGTTGAAGGGGCTAGAGATATTGTTGCCATGGAAAAAACCAGGGAATTTAAAGGCCTTTACCATGTACTACATGGGGTAATATCCCCCATGAAAAATATAGGCCCCGATGACATCAGGATAAAGGAATTGTTGAATAGGGCTTATGATAGCCAGGTAAAGGAGATAATCTTAGCCTTAAACCCAACGGTAGAAGGGGAGGCTACATCCCTATATATTGCAAAAATACTTAAGCCATTGGGAATTAAAACCACAAGAATTGCCCATGGCATACCCGTTGGAGGGGACTTAGAATACTTTGATGAAGTAACCCTTTCTAAGGCCATGGAAAATAGAAGGGAATTGTAGGGAAAATAGGCAGGTGTCTTTATCAAATAAACTCCTTGCATTTTTCAAATGTATGAAACGGGGTAAATAAAGTAGTATTAGAAAACATGGTTTATTAGGGTTAAGGAAAACTCTGTAGGCCATGTTTTTTTATTAAAGCTTCCCCCTTAACCCTCTAAAAATCCTCAATTTTGCCACAACTTTATTTTCACTTTTTCATCGAAAATTTAAAAATGCAACTACTTTAATGAGTCAGCTTCAAGGGTAAGGGAAATAGGAAAAATTTTTGCAGGAATTTAGGCCATAATTAGTTGTTGCAAAAGAAAATAAAGTTGTATTATTTAGGTTACATAGTCAATTATTTCTAGTCCATATACTGGAGTTGGGGGTTTTTGTATATGGGTTATGAACAATCTAGATGCTTTTGCAGATGAAATGGTGTAGAATAAAAATATTAGTAAACATTAGTAAAATAATGCGAAGCAAGGGTAGTTAATTTCTGGCGAATTTATAAGTAATAAATTTTTTAGGGGGCTTAAGTTGAGTAATAAAAAAACAAGTTCATTAATGAAGGAAGTAAATATAATCTTTGAATCGATAGAGTTTATCATACTAAGTTATTTATTGTTATCTAGTATGTATTCTTTTAGGACCAATGTTGTTTATATTTTATTTTTTGCTGTGAATGTTGTAGTTATTCGAAAATTTTGGACATGGTTGAAACGTGATTTAATGAGTAATATTGCGGTAGTTGTCGTCTTTACGATTTGTATGATTGTGCTTACTGTGCTGTTTCTAATTTTTGGATATTTGTCTATGTCAATAGAACCTGTGGGAATTTGATTCCATATTCACCACTTCTATCCCTGGGGACTTCTATTGGTATTTCTTCAAACTGAGTTTTTACTGTTTTCTCTGAATAACCATTTCCTCTTTTATCGGTTTGCTTGTTTTCCTTATCCCCTTTAGCGTATCCTAATTCTATTTCCAGTTCTGCTTCTAACATCTCTTGGAGAATATCTTTAAACATATCCTTAAGATATGAATGAAGATCCCCAGCCGTTTTTAGATTGCCATCTTTGATCATATTTCTTAGAACCCCTTTAGGTAATGTTGACATAAAAGTAGCTCCTTTTTTTAGAATCTTATTTTGATTTTTGCCATAAAGGAGCTAAGTTTTTCGCTAAAGCACAAATTATTTTACACTACCTCAGCAACTTACGGCCTTATCCTTTCAACCCTTATTTTAGTAGCCTTAAGGTATGTTCTTACTAAAACTTTAGGTTCTGAAGTTTTTAACTTCACAATTACTTTACTGGCAAGTATTCCTTATATTATTATCACGCTCTTAATAATAGGGGGAATCCAAATCTATAAGAGGTTTTGTGAAAAGGCGAGTTAAATATATTGGAATGCTAACTTGAACATAATATTTATTATTCTGGAAGGGATTGTCTGAATAGCAGCCTTTATTTATTAAATAATTTGTTAGACTGCTTTAAGGGTTAAGATTCCACTTGAACCTTAACCCTTTTTACATTCCAGTATATCCAAAAGAACCAAGTTTTTTCAATGTTTTCCTACATCCTAAGCTATGGCATAGGAATTGAAAATCAAACTATCCAGTTCATCTTCTAGTATGGTTTCTTTTTCTATCAACCTTTCTGCAATCCTTCTTAGGATATCATAATTCTTTCTTAATAGTTCTACAGTTTCTTCATATAGTTGTTTTGATAGCTTGATGGCTTCACGCAGCACTTCCCTTTCTCCCGATGACTTAAAATAGCTTAAGTCTATCATACCTATTTCGTCATTCATACCAAATTCATTTATCATCTTAATAATATAGTTGGTAGCCTGCTTAATATCTTGAGCAGCACCTGTTGTTACCCTATTAATATTCTTAGTGTATAGGTATTCTGCAGCTCTTCCTGCATAGCTTATCTTTATTTCATTTATCAAATCTTCCTTGGTATGAAGGCCATCCTTAGGGGTCATAAAGGTTACCCCACCTGCTCCAGATGTGGAACCTATTATGGTTACCTTGGGAATGGATTTATTGGTTAGAAGTTTTGCACACAGGGCATGGCCTGCTTCATGATAGGCTATTAGCTTATAATCTTCGCTATTTTTATCATTGGGCTTTTTGTTTCCTTTTAGGATGATTTTAAATAGGGCCTCATCGATTTCTTCCATAGTTATTTCTTCCTTTTCCCTACTTACAGCTAATATGGCTGATTCATTAAGAAGGTTCTCTAAATCTGCCCCTGAAAAGCCAATGGTCATCTTTGCTAACTTTTCAAGGCTTACATCTGCTCCTAACTTCTTATTTTTACTATGAAGCTTTAACAACTCTAATCTTTCCTCTTGTTCAGGTAAGGGAATGGCAATATGTCTATCAAACCTTCCTGGTCTAGTTAGTGCACTATCAAGCATATCTACCCTATTAGTAGCGGCAATGACAACAATTCCTTCTGAAGAATTGAAGCCATCTAACTCTGTTAGTAGGGCATTTATGGTTTGGTCAACTTCACTATTTTCAGTCTGGCCCCTTTGCCTTCCTACTGCATCAATTTCGTCGATAAATATTATACATGGGGCCTTTTCCCTTGCTTTTTTAAACAATTCTCTCACTCTTTTTGCCCCAACCCCTACATATTTTTCTACAAAATCTGAACCAGAAACGCTGAAAAATGGAACTTTGGCTTCTCCTGCTATGGCCTTTGCAAGTAAGGTCTTACCTGTTCCAGGAGGACCGTAAAATATTACCCCTTTAGGCATCCTTGCTCCCATTTTCCTGTATTTTTCTGGATTCTTCATAAAATCGATAAGGAATTTTAAATCCTTTTTTACTTCTTTATGGCCAGCAACATCCTTGAAAGTTATTACATCTTCTTCTTCATCAGCTTCCTCATTTGCTTTGCTTGGTATCTTGTAGACATTACTGGGAGATAGAACATTAAATGAGCTTGGATTTTCAGTGTAGGCATGCTTACCTCTTTTAGAAAGAATATATAGGAAAGATAGGATAATCCCCGTAATAACATAAGGTTTTAAGCTTGTTTTTACTTCATTCCCTAGGAATGAATAGAATACAATCAGAATTGCAATAAAAGGGATAAAGAAAAATATTGTTCTAAATCTATTCTTAAACATAGTCTTATATCACCATCCTTCAAACTTTGTTATGTATTTTTCCGAATAAAATAAGATAGGGTAACTGTGTTTGAGAAAAACAAACTCCCCCTATCTGAGTTGATTGTGAAACTATCTGTTGTAGACCTGTGTGTGCAACCCTTCCTTTCTCTTTCGGTACTAGTCAACTCAAAATCAATCAATTCATGCTTGTTGAGAACAAATTGTGCAATTCTGTCTTCTGATTTTATAATAAAATCCTTTTTAGCTCCCATTTTCAACTTCAATTTCCAAATTCATCTTTAGATTATATTGGTTTTTACCAGAATATGCAATCTTTTTTACTGCAGATGGCAAAATAATTTTAATTAATTCATCCAAAGACTGTTAATTTTACCTTTTCATATCATCAAAAATTATTCCTCTCTCATTTATCAAGATACCCATAATTAGTTTATTCAATCTTTCCATATATATTTCTTTTATGCTTCTTATGTAAAGCTAGATGCATGGGGAAATTTCCAGCTGTAAAACATTTCATTTCGACATAATCAAATAATAATCCCAATTGTTCATAAGTAATATAGTTATTTATGGGAAAGTAAGTAATAATATATAATTAAAGCCCATCTTATAAGTACATAATCGTGTTAAACGGTATAAAAGTTAAAAAGGAGGAATGATTATGCAGAAAAACTAGTTTTACTTCTCTTAGTCTTAATCTTATTAATGCCCTACGCTTCTCAGGCTGCTGACGAAGAGATAATTATTAGGATCGATGGAAGGGCACTTGATTTAAAAGGCAATACCCCTTTTATTACAAATGGAACTACATTTATTCCCCTAAGGCTCATATCTGAATCACTGGGCTATAAGGTAGATTGGGATGGGGAAACCAAATTGTAAGCATGAAAAAAGGTGGCCTTACCTTAGAACTTCCTATAGGTAAAAATACAGTTAAGGTAAATGGAGTAGACACAATAATAAGCCAGCCTGCCTTAATAAAGGAAGGCACAACCTATGTAGCCGTCAGCTTTGTTAGTGAACAGATAGGCTATGAGGTTGGATATAAGAAGGAAAATGGAAAGGCCTATATTGACATCAACTCACCAGCTTACATAATACCTGAAAAGAATAGCCAGGAAGATAAATTCGTTAATGATTATGTTAAAAAGAATGGCCTTGAAGTCATTAAATATATAATGGCTGATATGAATAAGGATTCAGTTTCAGACTACATATTACTAGTTCGTTCCAATCCAGATTATCAGAATGAAATAATATTGATTGATGGAAAGTCTATAAAGATATTTGGAAAGCCTAAAGGGATAGAGGATATACCCAATCCAACCTATCATTTAGAATACAAATACGATGATTTTACTATTGTGTATGCATCATCAAATTATAAGTATCCTTGGGGACCTACTACTATACTCTTACATGCCGATGGCAGCGGCAAGAGCAATTGCTTAGGTACAAAACCTGGTATGAGTCCTAAGGAAGTAAAGAATATTCTAGGTAAACCCCTTTATGAGGGAATATCTGAATTATCTTCCACCTATGACCTTATATATGAGATAGAGGGATACACTGTTTACTTCATAGCTGATCATTCCGATGGTAAAGTGTTGAGTATTTTAATTAAACATATGGAATAATAAAACATCTACTTTAATAAAAGTAAGCAAAATAATTTTTTAGATAAATCAATATCCTCCCTGGCTGAAGGGAAAAATACCCATAAGCCTAGGGAGGATATTGTATTTTCATAAGCTAATATAGAATGTTAATATTAGATATTACCGATTATTGTGTAGGAAATTATGATATAATAATCTAAACTATATTAACCTAATATAATTAGGAGTTGAATAATATGGATATTATTGAAAAGTGCAGAAGCCTTTTGATGGAGTATGAAGGCATAATTTTTGCTTATATATTTGGTTCCTATGCTAAAGGGAAGGTAAATAAAGATAGCGATATAGACATTGCGATATACTTGAAAGAGAAGATAGATATAGAGACATACCTTACAATTAAAATGGACTTATCAGAAGCTTGTAAAAGAGAGGTTGATTTAATTATATTAAATGAAGCTGTCCCATTACTAAAATTTCAAATTTATAAAAACAATATATTATTGTTTACTCGTGACAAATCCATTGAAACTAGATTTAGGGTAAGAACTCTATTTGAATATAATGATATGAAAAGATATTTGGATTTATCATATAATAAAACCATTGAAAGATTGAAAGAAGAGGTGGAGTTGAATGGTTAATGTGGAAGTAATTAAACAGAGATTAAATCAATTATCTACCTCTTTAAAGAAGATTGAAAGGTTTAAGGGAATATCCTTAGAAGAATTTTTAGAAGATGATATTATACAGGATGTAATAGAATATAATCTGTTTATTGCAATAAACATGATGATTGATATTGCAACTCATATTGTGGTAGATAACAATATGGGTAATCCAGAAACATTAGGCCAAGCCTTCAGCATATTGAATAAGGAGAAATATCTAAATGATGAGGAAACGGAAATTTATAGGAAAATGGTAGGTCTTAGAAATATATTATCTCATGAATATTTAAAAATAGATAAAAATATAATTTATAATATTTTTAAGAATAATTTAGGCCATATAAAAAAATTCATAATCTTTGTAAATGACAATTTCATTTAAAAATTTATATATTGGATAATGAATTTCTAAATTGGAGTTGAAATACTATTTCAATGGCTGAATAAATGGTTAGTTTAAACTCCCTTTCAGATTAATGCTATCTGAAAGGGAGTTAAATTATCTTTATATTTTAATTAAGTATT
>JAAYEU010000075.1 GCA_012728595.1 Tissierellia bacterium | reverse complement strand
TTAGGGATTTTTTTGAATAAAAGTATAAGGAAAGGATGAAAGACGTTGAAGAGGTTTAAAGAGTTATCCAATGAACCGGTTAGTAAAAGAGAACAGGATATTTCAAACTACTGGAAAGAAATTGACCTTCTTAATAAAGCTGTAGAGACCAGAGATGAGGACAAACCATATATTTTCTATGAAGGTCCTCCAACAGCCAACGGTAAACCCGGAATTCATCATGTTATGGCTAGAACTTTAAAAGACTTAGTCTGTAGGTATAAAACCATGGAGGGCTATAGAGTAAAAAGGAAGGCTGGCTGGGATACCCATGGTCTACCAGTGGAAATAGAGGTGGAGAAACAGTTAAACTTAAAAAACAAACAGGAAATAGAGGAATATGGGATTGAAGAATTTAATAAAAAATGTAAGGAGTCCGTATTTAGATATGAAAAGCTTTGGAGAGAGATGACTGTTAGGATGGGCTATGAAATAGATATGGATGACCCTTACATTACTCTAGAAGATGATTATATAGAATCTGTTTGGTGGATTTTAGATAAATTCTTTAAAGAGGGCTTAATCTATGAGGGGCATAAGATATTACCCTATTGCTCCCGCTGTGGTACTGGCCTGGCCTCCCATGAAGTAGCACAGGGTTATGAGGAGATTAAAACGGATACAGTTATAGCTAAGTTTAAGCGTAAGGATTCGGATGAGTATTTTCTAGCTTGGACTACCACACCCTGGACTTTGCCAAGTAACGTCTCCCTTACCGTTAATCCAGAGGAAGACTATATTAAGGTAAAGCAGGATGATGAGATTTATTATGTAAGCAAGGTGTTGGCAGAAAGGGTGCTGGGAGAAGATTATGAAATATTAGAAGAAATGAAGGGAAAAGACCTTGAATACATGGAATATGAGCAACTAATTCCCTTTGTGAAGACACCAGAAGATAAAAAGGCTTTCTTCATTACCCTAGGAGATTATGTAACAACAGAAGATGGTACTGGAATAGTTCACACAGCACCAGCCTTTGGGGAAGATGACTATAATACGGGAGTTAAGTATGGCTTACCAGTACTGCAACCTGTAAATGATGAGGGTAAGTTTACCGATACCCTTTGGAAGGGTAAATTTGTCATGGATGCAGACCCAGAGATAATAAGATGGCTAAGGGAAAATGGTAAACTCTATAAGAAAGAGAGAATTGCCCATAACTATCCTCATTGTTGGAGATGCCATACACCCCTTTTATACTATGCTAAACCTAGTTGGTATATCGAAATGACCAAGTTAAAAGATCAGCTGATAAAGAACAATAACGAAGTAAATTGGTATCCAGCCTTTGTAGGGGAAAAGAGGTTTGGCAATTGGTTGGAGAATTTGAACGACTGGGCTATTTCCAGAAGCAGATACTGGGGTACGCCTCTGCCAATTTGGAGATGTGAGGATTGCGGTCATACCACCAGCGTAGGTTCTAAAGCTGAAATGATTGAAAGGGCAATAGAGGATATAGACGAATCCATTGAACTCCACAGGCCTTATGTGGACAATGTTCACTTTAAATGTGAAAAGTGTAATGGGATTATGAATAGGGAATTGGATGTAATTGACGTATGGTTTGATAGTGGTGCAATGCCTTTTGCCCAACACCATTATCCATTTGAAAACAAGGAAAACTTCGATAAACTGTTCCCAGCCGATTTTATTTGTGAGGGAATTGACCAAACAAGAGGATGGTTCTACTCCCTGATAGCTATTTCTACCTTTGTAACGGGCAAATCTCCCTATAAGAACGTTCTGGTAAACGACCTAATATTAGACAAAGAGGGTAAGAAGATGTCTAAATCCAGGGGAAATACTGTAGACCCCTTTGAATTATTCGACAAATATGGGGCTGATGTATTAAGATGGTATTTAATCTATGTATCGCCTCCATGGACTCCAACTAGATTTGATGAAGAAGGGCTTAGGGAAGTAGAAAGTAAATTCTTTAGAAGTATTAGAAATGTATATAACTTCTTTTCCTTATATGCCAATACAGACGATGTAGACCCGAGGGAATTCTTCATAGAGTATGAAGAAAGGGAAGAAATCGATAGGTGGATTCTATCAAAATACAATAGCCTAATAAAACAAGTAAGGGAAGACATGGATAAGTTCGAGCTAACCAGAGTAGTAAGAGCCATCCAAGAATTCGTTATAGAGGACCTTTCCAACTGGTATATTAGGCGTTCCAGAAGACGTTTTTGGTCTACTGAATTGGATAAGGACAAAAAGGCAGTATATAATACTACCTATGAGATATTAGTAGGTATTAGTAAGATGATAGCACCTTTTGTACCCTTTATAGCAGAAGAACTATATAGGAATTTAACGGATAATGAGTCTGTCCATTTGGATTACTATCCTGATTACAATGAAAAGCTAATAGACTTAGAACTAGAAGAAAAGATGGACCTAGTAAGGGATTTAGTAAGATTAGGAAGGGCCTCAAGAGAAGCGGTTAGAATCAAGGTTCGCCAACCTATAAAGGAGATATTAATAGATGGAAAATATGAAGAAAAGATTGAGGATTTAGTTCCGCTAATTAAAGAAGAATTAAATGTAAAAGAGGTAGTATTTGAAAAGGATTTAAGCCAGTTTATGAACTACTCATTAAGGCCAAACTTCAAGGTGGTAGGTCCCATTCTAGGTTCCAAGGTAAAAGCCTTTGGAAAAGCTTTAAATGAATTAGACCCTCATGAAGCGGTAGCAAGATTAGAGGCTGGAGGGAAGCTGGTTCTTAATTTAGATGGGGAAGATGTAGAAATAGCTAAGGATTATGTAATGGTTACCATAACTGCCAAAGAAGGCTTCGATGTAGCTATGGAAAATAACCTATTCGTAATATTAGACACTACCCTTACTAAGGATTTAATCAACGAAGGATATGCAAGAGAGTTTATTTCCAAAGTACAGCAGATGAGAAAGAACAATGGCTATGAAGTACTAGATAAGATAAATATCTATTACGATGGAAATGATGAAATAGCAGAAGCAGTTAAGCTTTATGAAGACTATATTAAGGAGGAAACCCTAGCCATATCTATCAATAGGGTGTCCGACGACTCCTTTGAAAAACAGGATTTAAATGGGCATATGACAGGAATTAAGTTGGAAAAGGTTGAATAAAAAGAGAGCCACCTGGCTCTCTTTAAATTATTTTCCCAACACTTCCTTTAATTTTTCTATGAAAATCCTATTTTCCTCCATAGTACCTATTGAAACCCTTATCCAGTTACCTGACATGGGTCTTATGATAACCCCTCTTTTCTGTAATTCAACAAAGACTTCCTGTGCATCTTTTTCTACATTTACATAGATGTGATTGGTTTCCGATGGTGGAAAATGTAATCCCATATTCCTAAATTCTTCGTATAAATAGTTTTTACCTTCCAGATTGAGATTATAAACTTCTTCTATGAATTCATCATCTTCAAGGGCAGTTATAGCAGCCGTTTGACCCAAGGAATTCACATTGAAAGGTCCCCTTACCTTATTAATATTTTTTATTACTTCCTTGTCTCCCACAGCATAAGCTACCCTTAACCCTGCCAATCCATAGGCCTTGGAGAAGGTTCTCAAAATTATAATATTTGGGTATTTTTTGACAAATTCGATGCTATTTTTAGGATAATCGTCCCTTGTTACATACTCCCTATAGGCTTCATCATAGGCAATTATCACATTTTCTGGGACTTTAGCAAAGAAATCCATTAATTCCTCTTCTGTAACCATGGTTCCAGTAGGGTTGTTGGGATTACATATCCAAATGAGTTTGGTCTTATTGCTTATATGATTTAGTATTCCTTCTAAATCATATGTGTAATCTTTTAAGGGAACTATTATAGGGGTACCTCCCATCATTTTGGTAGTAGATATGTATCTTGGAAAAGTAATGTCTGCAGTTATAACTTCATCTCCAGGGGATATAAGGGTTTTAGCTATTAGGTCAATCATCTCATCAGCTCCACTGGAAGGTAAGATATTATCAACAGCTATATCCAGTTTTTTAGAAAGGGCCTCTTTAAGCTCTGTAGCATTACCATCGGGGTAAAGGGCTAAATTGTCCAAGGAATTCATTAGCTTTTCCCTTACCTTTTTAGAGTAGCCTAAAGGATTTTCATTGGAGGCTAATTTTATTACATCTTTTAGCCCATACTCCCTTTTTACATCTTCTATAGGCCTTCCTGGTACGTAGGGTTTTAAACTCTCTAATTCTTTCCTAAATACCTTTGTCATAGGAACAACTCCCTTCTTGTATACTCTACATATAGTATACCATGTATAATTTTACTGACAATAAAAAACACTATGACAAATAACAGTTTCATGATATAATCTAAAAGGATAGGTATATTGTTTTGTTTGAAAGGTTTTATAATATAAAATCTTTGATAATAAATAACAAAAATGCTGGTTAAGGGGGAAAGGTATTCATGAAAGTATATCAAACTGACGAGATCAGAAACTTGAGCTTAGTTGGACACAGTGGTAGCGGAAAGACAACTTTAACAGAAGCGATACTATATGTAACGGGAGCAACTAATAGGCAAGGAAGAGTAGATGACGGGAATACGGTATCAGACTTTGACAGGGAAGAGATTGCTAGAAAGGTTTCAATTGCAACAGCAGTAATTCCTGCCGAATGGGAAAACATTAAATACAATTTTTTAGATACTCCTGGCTATTTCGATTTCGTAGGAGAAATGTATGGCGCTTTGAGGGCGAGCGAATCTGCTGTATTGATTGTTGATGCTTCTTCAGGTATAGAGGTAGGAACAGAAAAGGCCTGGAAGTATTTAGAGGAAAAGAATATTCCAAGACTTATATTTGTTAATAAAATGGATAAGGAGAATGTAGACTTTGAAAAGCTTTTAAATGAAATTCAAGCTGAGTTTGGCGATAAGGTGGTTCCATTTACTCTACCTATTGGACAGGCGGAGGGCTTTAAGGGGATTGTAGATGTAATCGATGAGCTAGCCTTTGAATATAACGGAAAAGATGCAAAGAAGGTAGATCTACCAGCAGAAGCTCAAGACCAAATTGAATCTATAAAAGAGATGCTTATGGAAAAGATAGCGGAGACAGACGAAGAATTAATGGAAAAATACTTTGAAGGGGAAGAGTTTACCGAAAGTGAAGTTAAGAAAGGCTTAAAACTATCAATCGTCAATGGAGATTTAGTTCCACTACTAGTTGGTGTGGCAGAAAAGGCTATGGGAATTGACCTGTTATTGAAGATGGCTAAGGATTATTTACCAAGTCCTGCAGATGTAGGCTCTTATGTAGGCTATAAAGGAGAAGAGGAAGTAGAAAGAAAGGTAGACCCAAACGAACCCTTCTCAGCTATAGTATTTAAGACTATTGTGGACCCCTTTGTTGGAAAACTATCCTTATTCAAGGTATTGTCTGGAAAGATTACCAAAGATCAAGATATCTATAATGTCAGCAAGGAAAAATCTGAAAAGCTAGGCGGCTTATTTGTACTTAGAGGTAAAAACCAGATAGAAGTATCTGAAATAGTAGCGGGAGATATTGGTGCTACTTCTAAACTTCAGGTAACTCAAACTGGCGATAGCATCTGTGAAAAATCTAATCCAACCCTATACGATAGAATAGAATACCCACAACCCACGCTATTCTTAGCGGTAGAACCAAAAGCTAAGGGAGATGAAGAAAAGATAAGTTCATCCTTACAGAGATTAACAGAGGAAGACCCAACCTTCGTTTTAGAAAGAAATACAGAAACAAAACAATTATTAATCGGCGGGCAAGGCAACATGCAATTATCAGTAATAGTGGATAAGCTGAAAAACACCTTCGGAGTAGATGTGAATTTGACTAATCCAAAGGTTGCATATAGAGAGACCATAAAAGGAACTGCCAGCGTTCAAGGAAAGCACAAAAAACAATCTGGTGGTGCTGGACAGTATGGAGACGTTCATATTAGGTTTGAACCATGTGAAGAGGAGTTTGTGTTTGAAGAAGAGGTATTCGGTGGAGCTGTACCTAAGAACTTCTTCCCGGCTGTAGAAAAGGGATTAAGAGAATCTCTAGAAGAAGGAGTATTGGCAGGTTATCCTGTAGTTAATATTAAGGCTACATTATTCGATGGTTCTTACCACCCAGTAGACTCTAACGAAATGGCCTTTAAAATTGCTGCTTCCTTAGCATTCAAGAAGGGTATGGAAGAGGCCAATCCAGTATTGCTAGAGCCTATTATGAAGGTGGAAGTATTAATTCCAGAAGAGTACATGGGAGATATAATGGGAGATATGAACAAGCGTAGAGGTAGAATATTAGGCATGGATCCTCAACCAGATGGAACTCAACTAGTTATAGCTGAAGCACCTCAAGCTGAACTATTCGAATATGCCATAGATTTAAGAAGTATGACTCAAGGTAGAGGAAGCTTTACTATGGAGTTTGTTAGATACGAAGAAGTACCAGCTAATATAGCAGAAAAGATCATAGAAGAAGCTAAGGCCCAAAAGGAATAATGGAGTAATAAAAAAGTTCGATTGTTTCAATCGAACTTTTTTATTACTAGGAAATTCCTATTAAATAAATTTTAGAATGTTTAAAAAACTTTGGGTATAATCAATAAGAGGGTAGAATTTATAGGGGATTGAAAACAAAAAGGATATGTGTATAATATATAGTGAAGGGCAAAGATAGTCAAAGTCAAAGAGGTGAGTCTATGCCACGCATTAGCAATATTATTGAAAGGTTTATAAAGCAAATGTTGGAAGAGGCAGAAAACGGAATAATCGAGATAGGTAGAAATGAATTGGCGGAACAGTTTGGATGTGCGCCTTCACAGATAAACTATGTATTGACCACCAGATTTACCCCATATAAAGGCTATTATATCGAAAGCAGAAGGGGTGGGGGTGGCTATATTAAGATAATGAAGGTAGGAATAGAAGATGAGGATATTAAGGACCTAATAATAAATGTAATAGGTGACTCTATAACTAAAAACAAGGCTCAACATTTGATTGAAAGCTTAAGGGAAGAAGAAATAATCTCTAAGCGAGAGGAGATGTTGATGAAAGCAGCCATAGAGGATACAGCTTTAGCAAGCGTTACTACAGGCAGAAATAAATTGCGAGCAGATATACTAAAAAATATGCTACTTATCATCATTAGATAACTGGAGGTGGGGAGATGTTATGTGAATTTTGCAAAAAAAAGGAAGCAACTGTCCATTATACGAAGATAGTAGGCGGCGAAATAGAGGAATTACACCTATGTGATGAATGTGCTAGAAACCATGGTGAAATCGAATTTGATTCCAGTTTTTCCTTTCATAAATTATTAACTGGCCTAATCGATAATATTTATGGAGGAAGTACTAAGGAGAAGGTAGAAGAAATTAAGTGTTCTTTTTGCGGTTTGGATTATTCTCGGTTTAGGCAGAGTGGAAAATTTGGCTGTGCTAGATGTTATGAAACCTTTAAATCCAATTTAATTCCTTTATTTAAAGGGATTCATGGTCATACTAATCATGTTGGTAAAGTTCCCAAGAGGACCAATGAAACTTTAGCTAAGGAAAGGAAGATCCAAAGCCTTAAGGCAGAGATGGCTAGGTTGGTGGCAAAGGAGGCCTTTGAAGAGGCAGCTATTATAAGGGATCAGATAAGGGAGCTGGAAAAGGAGTTAGATAGCTAAAGGAGGTGTAGAAAATGGTAAAATGGGTAGAAGGGCCAGCTAGTGAATCTGATGTAGTAGTAAGTACTAGAATAAGGTTAGCCCGTAACTTAAAAGACTATAGATTTCCTCAAATGATGAATATGGAGGAGTCGGAAAGGCTTACGCAAACTATACTGAATGTGATGAAGGATATCACTGGCAATATGAACTATAGATTTATTCGAATAAATAACCTAACACCAGTAGAAAGGGTGGCCTATATTGAAGAACACCTAATCAGTCCAGGCTTGGTACAAAGGCCGGATTATAGTAGTTTTTTATTGCGAGACGATGAAAATATTACTATAATGATTAACGAAGAAGACCATTTGAGAATACAAGTATTACTGCCAGGCTTAAATTTTGAGGAAGGTTGGAAGCTTATAAGCCAGGTAGATGATTTTTTAGAGAATTCTTTAGACTATGCCTTTCACCAAGAGTTTGGCTATCTAACTGCTTGTCCTACCAATACTGGAACGGGGCTTAGGGCTTCTGTTATGGTTCATTTACCATCTTTGACAGCTAGCGGTCATATTAAAAATTTTATCAACAATTTAAATAAGATAGGATTAGCAGTAAGGGGAATCTACGGAGAGGGTAGCGAAGCTGCTGGAAACCTATTTCAAATATCCAATCAGATGACTCTGGGTGAGAGGGAAGAGGAGATAATAAAGATATTAAAGAATATAGTAAATCAGATTTTAGAAAGGGAAAGAAGTGCCAGGAAAAACTTAATGGAAACCAAAAGACATGAAGTAGAAGATAGGGTATTTAGATCTTTAGGTGTTTTAAGATATTCTAGGATGATATCGTCAAAGGAAGCTATGGGACTTTTATCAAATGTAAGAATGGGAATTGAAATGGGCATAATCGATGATATAGAGTTGAAAAAAATTGATAAGTTGATGATTACTATACAACCAGCCTATATACAAAAATATGCTAAGAGGGAATTGCAGCAAAATGAAAGGAATTTAATCAGAGCTGATTATATTAGAGAAAGACTATAGATTAGGAGGGATAAAATGGCAATGTTTGGAAGATTCACTGAAAGGGCTCAAAAGGCCATATTATTAGCTCAGGAAGAAGCAAAGAGATTGCGCCATAACTATGTTGGTACGGAACATATATTGCTAGGATTACTTGCGGAAGGAGAAGGGGTTGCAGCCACATCCCTGAAGAAAATGGGTGTTGATTTAGAAAAGGCCAGGAATGAAGTAATAAAGGCCATAGGAGAAGGTAGTTATAATGCGGATATAATGGGATTTACCCCTAGGACTAAAAGGATATTTGAATTAAGTTTTCTAGAAGCCAGAAATTTAGGTCATAATTATGTAGGAACAGAGCATATACTACTTGGATTATTAGAAGAAAATGAAGGGGTAGCTGTTACCATATTAAAAAAATTGGGAGTAGATATATCCAATCTAAGACAGGATATATTAAGCAATCTATCTAAAGGGCAAGGCAAACAGAGTACAGGAGGTGGCCAGAGTGCAACGCCTAATCTAGATAAATATGGAAGGGACCTAACAAAACTTGCAATCGATGGAAAAATCGATCCGGTTATAGGAAGAGCTAAAGAAATAGAAAGGGTAATCCAAATCTTGAGTAGAAGGACCAAAAACAATCCGGTACTTATAGGAGAACCTGGGGTAGGAAAGACGGCTATAGCAGAAGGGCTGGCTCAAAAAATTGTGGAAGGAGAGGTTCCTGAAATAATAAAGGACAAAAAAGTGGTAACTCTGGACCTGCCCGGAATGATTGCAGGAGCTAAGTATAGAGGTGAATTCGAAGATAGATTAAAGTCCGTTATGAAGGAACTTAAGGAAGCAGGCAATATAATTTTATTTATAGATGAGCTCCATACCATAATTGGTGCTGGGGCTGCTGAAGGGGCTATTGATGCTTCCAATATACTAAAGCCAGTTTTAGCCAGGGGAGAGCTTCAGGTAATAGGAGCTACTACTATAGACGAATATAGAAAGTATATTGAAAAGGATTCCGCCTTGGAAAGGAGATTCCAGCCTATAATGGTGGAAGAGCCTACGGTGGAGGATACTATTAAAATACTTGAAGGTCTAAGGGATAGATACGAAGCCCATCATAGGGTAAAAATTTCTGATGAGGCCTTGAAGGCTGCGGCAGAACTATCTAGTAGATATATTACCGATAGGTTCTTGCCAGATAAGGCCATAGACCTAATTGATGAGGCTGCATCTATGATAAGGATAAACTCCTATGTTGCTCCTGATGGATTAAAGGATTTAGAGGAAAAATTAGAGGAATTATCCCAGGAGAAGGAAGAGGCTATAAATACCCAAAACTTTGAAAAGGCTGCAGAAATAAGGGATCAAGAAAGAAAAATTAGAGAGGAATTGGAAAAAGAAAAGAATAGATGGGAAAAGGAAAAGCAAACTTCCGATATGACCGTAGGTTACGATGAGGTGGCCAAAGTTGTATCCAATTGGACGGGTGTTCCAGTGGAGAAAATGACTACTGAAGAGAGCGAAAGACTATTAAATTTAGAAAAAATATTGCATCAAAAAGTAGTGGGCCAGCACCAGGCGGTAGAAGCGGTAGCAAGTGCTGTAAGAAGGGCTAGGGTAGGATTAAAGGATCCTAAAAAGCCAGTGGGCACTTTCATATTTGTAGGGCCTACAGGTGTTGGTAAAACTTATCTAGCCAAGGCCTTGGCAGAAGCCCTATTTGGCGATGAGGACCTGATGATAAGGATAGATATGAGTGAATATATGGAGAAGCATTCTGTATCTAGACTAGTTGGTTCTCCACCAGGCTATGTAGGTTATGACGAGGGAGGTCAGTTAACAGAAGCTGTTAGAAGAAAACCCTATTCTGTAGTATTATTCGATGAGATTGAGAAAGCCCATCCAGATGTATTCAATATACTACTACAGATACTAGACGATGGTAGATTAACTGATTCAAAGGGTAGAACCGTGGACTTTAAAAACACAGTAATAATAATGACTTCAAACGTTGGAGCTACAAGCATTAGAAAGCAAAATGTACTAGGATTTTCTTCAGGAGTAGAGGAAGAGAAAGAAGAATATGAGAAGATGAAGGAAACCATTATGGATAGTCTAAAAAACACTTTTAGACCTGAATTCTTAAACAGGATTGACGAGGTAATTGTATTCCACTCCCTAAAAGAAGAGGATGTTAAGGAAATTGTAACTCTTATGATTAGAGACTTGGAGAATAGATTAAAGAAACTGGGTATAAACATAAAAGTTACTGAAAGGACTATAGACCATATAAGCCAAGAAGGATTTGACCCAGTTTATGGAGCTCGACCTTTAGAAAGGACTATTACCAAGATGATAGAAGACCAGCTAGCAGAGGAAATTTTAAGGGGCAATGTTACCAAGGCTGATAAGATTCTAATCGATTACAGGGATGATAAGCTGGTATTTGAAAAAGAGCTCATAGTCTAGATTTAGACTATGGGCTTTTATCCTACATAATTAAAGGGTTGTAAAGGATAATAGTTATATATAGGAGTAGGAGGCTAATATGAAGAAGAAAGTCGTCTATATTTGTTCCCAGTGTGGAAATGAAAGCCCTAAATGGTTGGGGCGCTGTTTTGAATGCGGTGCCTGGAATAGCTATGAGGAAAGGGTAATAGATAAAAAATCAAATAGCCAAGTTAAAGACAAAAAAGCAGGTAAAATATCTCCCATAGAGCTATCTAAAATAGATACGGATAAAAGCCAAAGGATAGTAACGGATATCCATGAGTTTAATCGAGTATTAGGAGGAGGAATAGTTAAGGATTCGGTAACCATATTAACTGCTAGACCCGGAGCGGGTAAGTCCACCCTATTATTACAGATATCGGAAAATGTCGCTAATAAGGGATATAGGGTTCTTTATGCTTCTGGAGAGGAAAGTGAGACCCAGATAAAAAATAGGGCTAATAGGATACTGGATATAATCCCTAAAAATATTTGGATTTTATCAGACGTTAGTATGGACAACGTCTTAGAAGCTGTAGATTCAATAGATCCAGATTTGGTAATCATAGATAGTATTCAGACTTTTAAATTGGATGAATTTAATTCGCGGGCAGGTTCTCCAATCCAAACTATCGAATGTGCCAATGCTTTGGTAGATATGGCAAAGAATAAAAATAGGCCAAGGGCTGTTATAATGGTTGGGCATATGACTAAGGCCAATGAAATGGCTGGTCTTAGAACCTTAGAACATTTGGTGGATACTGTAATATACTTAGAAGGCGAAAGCGATGAGGAATTGAGAACTTTAATGGCCACAAAGAACAGGTTTGGCCCAACAGGAGAAATTGGCTTGTTTTCCATGGAGGAAAAAGGCATGATAGCCATAGATAATCCTTCTGAATTCTTTGTAACCAATAGGGATTACAAGGAAATAGTACCTGGTAGCGCCTTATCCGTTATTAGGGAAGGTTCCAGGTTGATAATAGTTGAAGTGGAAAGCTTAGTATCCAGATCCTTTACCCCATATCCTGCTAGGATTGGAGATTGCTTGAGAAAGGACCAATTGGGAACATTGATATCCATCCTTGAACAAAGGGGTAGAATAAATCTATTCGATAAAAACGTGGTCATAAAGACTACTGGTGGATTAAGATTAAGTGAGCCCTCAGTAAACTTAGCCATAATAATGAGCATAGCATCTTCAGTAAAGGATCAAGGAATACCTAACGATGTGGTATTCATTGCAGATGTGGGACTAACCGGCGAATTAAAGCCAGTTCCATCCCTTGAAGCCAGGATTAGAGAATTAGACCGAATGGGGTATAGAAAGGTCTATATACACAAGGACGGAATAAAACATGATATGGATTTGGACAATCTTGAAATAATAAGATTGAATACTTTGCAGCAAGTTATAGACCATGTATTTAAGGGATAATAGAGGATAAAGGTTATATATTTAGAAATATAGCCTTTATCTTTTTAGTATTAGAATATTGTATTTTCCATATAATACTTTATAAGACCTATTGTATGGAGGAATTTATATGGAATTAGCCCTGTTAGAGGCTTTAAAGATGGTAGCACCTGGAACTAAGTTGAGAGAGGGATTAGACAATATAATAGACGGGAAAACGGGAGCTTTAATAGTGGTTGGGAATACAAAGGAAGTATTGGATATTATCCATGGTGGTTTTTACATAAATTGTGAATACAGCCCTTCTCATATCTATGAATTATCCAAGATGGATGGCGCTATAATATTAAGCAGCGATTGTAAAAAGATTCTTTATGCCAATGTTCAGCTCTTTCCTTGTCGTTTAATACCCTCCCATGAAACTGGAACTAGGCATAAGACGGCAGAAAGGGTTGCCAAACAGACAGGGCTTTTAGTTATTGCCATATCTCAAAGAAGGGGGGTTATAACCTTATATAGAGGCAGTTATAAATATGTTTTAAAGGATATTAGTGATATATTAAACAAGGCAAATCAAGCAGTCCAAACCTTGGAAAAGTATAAAAACTCCTTAGACAAGGCTATGGATAGTTTAACATCCTTGGAGTTTAAAAACAGGGTATCCCTCTATGAAGTTGCAAGAGCTATACAGAAGATGGAAATGGTTTGGAGGATAGGCAATGAAATAAATTTTTTTGTCTCCGAATTGGGTACAGAAGGAAGGTTACTTAATATGCAAGTTAAGGAGCTTATGGAAGGAGTTAAGGAGGATAGGGTTAACTTAATTAAGGACTATGTAAAAGGACAGTATAAGGATTTAAAAAGCTTAATAGATAAAATAGGTCAATTGGATTATAATGAATTATTGGATTTAGATTTAATCTCCAACCTACTAGGCTACGATGAAGGTGTGAATACCTTGGATATCAAGGTGGAGCCCAGAGGATTTAGAATACTTAGCAAAATTCCCAGAATACCTTCAAATATATTAGAAAATTTAATTAATGCTTCAGGTACTTTAGAAAAGATTGTTAATACAAGCCCCCAAGAGTTAAACTCTATACCGGGAATAGGGAAGGTTAGGAGTGCTGGTATTGCTGAAGGGTTAAAGAGGTTAAAGAATGAGTATTTATAATAGCAATATAAAAGGCTAGGATATAGATGATATCTAGCCTATATATTTACTGCTATTTAAGACTGAAAATACCCAATGTCTTTATATTTTTATATTCATTTAATATGGCATCCGATACTTTTATGTCTAGAGTATTGGCTAGGGCAGATAAATAGAAAATATAAGCTCCCATTTCCTCGTGTAAGATCTCCTTGCAGCTAGGGCATAATTTTCCCTTAATGTGGTCATCCATATTGTTTTTAATTTCCTCAAGGGAATCTCTATTGTAATCCTGCTTTGTAGCATGAATTTCAATACATCCGCAGTAAGTGGCAGATTTAATTACCGCCCTATTGATTCTTGCCGTATATTCATCTAATTTTGTGATTATATCTAAAATGCTTCTATGTCTAATAAGCACATCATCCACTTGAGCTTGGAATTCATCGATACTAATATCCTTCTCAATATTTATAGTATTTCTGTCCATTCAGTTCCACCCCTGTCAAAGAAATATTGTATACGTTTTATTTTATTATACTTATAGGGACAAGTTGTTGTCAAATAATTCTATCAATATTTTTAAAAAATAGAGTTTTTAAAAAAGAGTTGACAAGTGAATTGTTGCTATGGTATTATATAAACTTTACAACCTTTAATAATTATTGTATAATATAATAAGACCGATAAGACAGGAGGTTGTAAGATGTTTAATATTGGAGATAAGGTGGTTTATCCAATGCATGGCGCTGGCATTATTGAAGGGATCGAAGAAAAAGAGATTTTAGGAGAGAAAAGGAAATATTATATAATGCAGATGCCCATAGGAGATATGAAGGTTATGATACCTGTAGATAATGTGGAAGAAATAGGAATCAGAGAGATTATAGATAGAGAGGACCTAGAAAGGGTTATTGATATATTGAAAGGTGATAGCACAAAGATGCCTCAAAATTGGAATAGGCGCTATAGGGCTAATATGGAAAAAATAAAGTCTGGAGATATATTTGAAATTGCTTCTGTAGTTAGAAATTTAATGTTAAGAGATGCGGAAAAATCCCTTTCTACGGGAGAAAGAAAGATGTTAAATAGCGCTAAACAAATGCTTATAAGCGAAATAGTTCTGGTATCGGATTCTAATCAAGAAGAAGCTGAAAGGATTATAGACGAGTCAATCAAGTCGGTATAAAAAGTATAAAATATGTTATATTATTTTAGAAAATGGTAATAAATATATTATGGGAGGTGAGTGGATGCTCGATAAGATCATCAGAGGAATCATCGCTTTGATTGGAGTATTATTGGGTTATGGGGTAGTGGCTAGCCTGAGGACATTTGATGTTATACAACTTACAGCTAATGGATGGATGAATTTGGTTTTATATTTAGGAGTTAGTTTTATTTTTGGAATTATATTCTTCTTGTTGTCACAAAAGATTATGAATTTCGGTAGGAAAGTGATTCAATTTTTGGAAACCGAACTACAAAAGGTTCCTGCCTATGATATTGCCCTAGGTTCAGTTGGATTAATCGTAGGCTTGGTCATTGCATATCTGTTAAGCCAACCTTTTTATAAGTTAGAAATTCCATATTTGGGAGTTGCAATCTCCATAGTCCTTTATATACTATTTGGCTATTTGGGAATTAAGGTACCTACTAGAAAGAAGGAGGATTTCACTTCTGCTGTTGGAAATATCCGCAAAGGCTTTAAGAAGGATAAACTAGCAATGGATTGTAAATCCTGTCCCAAAGTATTGGATACAAGCGTTATAATAGATGGAAGGATAGCAGATATTTGTAAAGCGGGTTTTATTGAAGGGCCCTTAGTTATACCAGAATTTGTACTGGAGGAACTTCAACATATTGCTGATTCTTCAGACACCCTAAAGCGAAATAGGGGGAGAAGAGGGCTAGATATTTTAAACAAGATACAAAAGGAATTAGATATAGAAGTAATAATCCACGACAAGAAATTTGATGATGTCAAAGAAGTGGATTCTAAATTATTGAAGCTAACTAAGCTATTAAAGGGAAAGATTTTAACTAACGATTATAATCTAAATAAGGTAGCAGAGGTGCAAGGGATAGAAGTTTTGAATATAAACGAATTGGCCAATGCAGTTAAACCTGTAGTATTACCAGGGGAGGAAATGGTAGTTCAAGTCATTAAGGATGGCAAGGAGTCGGGTCAAGGACTTGCTTATCTAGATGACGGAACTATGATAGTGGTTGAAAGCGGAAAGAAACACATAGGCGAAACTATAGATGTCTTGGTAACCAGTGTACTCCAAACTTCTGCTGGTAGGATGATATTCGCAAAACCTAAAACCATAATCGACAAAGCCGTATAGGACCAATTACTTGGTCCTTATTTTTATTGTCATCTAATGTTGGTTTTATTAGATATAAATTTGTTTTAAGTAAGTTTTATCTATGCTATAATGTTTAAGAGGTGAAATATATGTATGAAAACCACTATGTTTCTGTTATAATTGCAGCAGCAGGTATGAGTCATAGGATGGGCTCGAAGATAAATAAGCAATTTATCAACCTGAAAAACAAACCCATACTTGCCCACACTATAGAAAAATTTGAAAGATGTAGTTTGGTAGATGAAATCATAGTAGTTGCTCGGGAAGAAGAAATAGAATATTGCCGAAAGGAAATAGTAAAGAGATATAATTTTAACAAAGTATCCAAGATTGTTAGAGGAGGGAAGGAAAGGCAGGACTCCGTCTATAATGGAATATTGGCCTTAAACGAAAGGGCTAGTTTAGTTTTGTCCCATGATGGAGCCAGACCCTTTATAAAAATAAAGGATATAGTAGCTGGAATTAAAGGGGCAGCTGAATATGGGGCCTGTGTAGTTGGGGTTCCTGTGAAAGATACCATTAAGGTAGTTGAAGAGGGAAATAATATTAAGAACACCCCAAATAGAAGCCTTTTATGGATTGCTCAAACTCCCCAGTGCTTTAAAAAAGAAATCATCTTAGAGGGCTATAAAAAGGCTATAAACGACAATTTCTTGGCTACTGATGACAGCGCCTTGGTAGAAAGGATTGGCATAGAAGTAAAGATGGTAATGGGTAGCTATGATAATATAAAGATTACTACTCCAGAGGATTTGGCAAT
Organism: Tissierellia bacterium; assembly: GCA_012728595.1. Taxonomy (GTDB): domain Bacteria; phylum Bacillota; class Clostridia; order Tissierellales; family Tepidimicrobiaceae; genus Tepidimicrobium. The sequence goes on along the minus strand of JAAYEU010000075.1, from coordinate 3,649 downwards.
CGGAGAAACCTTCTTAGAAGATAGGAGTAAGATTTTCAAAAACAGAGAATTTATTTTCCAAAGTAGATAGGGTGATTGTATGAGGGTAGGAATAGGATACGATGTTCATAAGCTTGTAGATGAAAGAGAACTTATAATCGGAGGGGTTAATATTCCCTATGAAAAAGGCTTACTAGGTCATTCTGATGCAGACGTATTGGTACATGCTATTATGGATAGTATTCTTGGTGCTTTAGCCTTAGGCGATATTGGAAAGCACTTCCCAGATAATGATGCTCAGTACAAGGATATTTCCAGCTTGATTTTATTGGAAAGAGTATATAATATTATGAAAGAGGCTAAATATAAAATTGGTAACATAGATGCTACAATAATAGCACAAAAGCCCAAAATGGCCTCTTACATAGAGGAAATGAGAGAAAATATCTCTAAAGTCCTTAAAACTCCAATTGAAAATATCAATATAAAAGCTACTACTACGGAGAAACTAGGCTTTGAAGGTAGAGGGGAAGGAATAAGTGCTCAAAGTATATGTCTACTGGTTTATGATGGTTAAGCCAAAATCTATTTGACACATTATCTATCTTTTAGTATTATTAATATTAATCGAATATAGGCTATGATAGGAAATAGTAGGCATTAATGGTCTAAGAGAGGAAATCATTTGGTGAGAGATTTCTGGCCCTCTTAATGCTCAACCCATCCTGGAGCTTTTAAGCAGAACTTTAGTATGCTTAAACGTTGGTTGCGTTAAGACCTCGAGGGGACTTTTATAGTCTATTAGAGTGGTACCGCGGAAGTAAGCCTTTCGTCTCTACTATGGAGATGGAAGGCTTTTGTTTATAATTAGAAAATTCAAATCCACTTTTAAAAATAATAAATGGGAGGAATATGAAATGAGGATGTCAAAACTATATATGCCAACCTTAAGGGAAACGCCTTCAGAAGCAGAAATACCTAGCCATAAATTGTTGTTAAGGGCTGGTATGATGAGGAAATTGGTATCGGGAGTCTATTCCTATCTACCCCTAGGATATAGGGTTATCAAAAAGATAGAAAATGTAGTAAGGGAGGAAATGGATAGAGCTGGTTCCCAAGAATTATTAATGTCTGCTATTCAGCCAAGGGAATTATGGGAATCTAGTGGAAGATGGGAAAACTTTGGACCGGAAATGTTTAGGTTAAAGGATAGAAACGATAGGGAGTTCTGCCTTGGACCAACCCATGAGGAATACTTTACCGACCTAATTAAAGATGAGATAAAATCTTACAAACAACTGCCCTTAAACCTATACCAAATTCAAACCAAGTACAGGGATGAAAAAAGACCAAGGTTTGGAGTTATTAGGGCTAGGGAATTCATCATGAAGGATGCCTATAGCTTCGATAGGGACGAAGAAGGAATGGAAAGATCCTATAAGGAGATGTGGGAGGCTTACGAAAAGATATTTACAAGACTTAAATTAAAATATAAGGTGGTAGAAGGCGATTCGGGTGCCATGGGAGGAAATAAGTCCCATGAATTTATGGCTATGGCTGAAACTGGCGAAGGAGTAATAGCCTATTGCGACAAATGCGACTATGCAGCTACCGATGAAAAGGCTAAGGTAGTTTATGAGGTGAAAAAGACAGATGAAGAAGAAGCTGACATGGAAAAGATCTACACCCCTGATGTTACCACTATCGACGATTTAGTAGAGTTTTTCCAAGCAGATAAGGAGATCTTTGGAAAAGCCCTGGTATATTTAGCTTCTGGTGAACCGGTAGTAGTGGTAATCCCAGGTGATAGGGAGCTTAATGAAACCAAATTGTGTAACTATCTAAGGATTCCTGAGCATGAGCTGGAAATGGCTGATGAAGAAATAATCATGGGTATTTCCGGAGCCAAGAAAGGCTTTACTGGTCCAGTAGGTTTAAAAGAAGGAACAAGGCTTATAGTAGATTCTAGAATTACCAAGATGAAGAACTTAATCGTGGGAGGTAATGAGACGGATTACCACATAAAAAACGTTAACTATGGTAGGGATTTCGAGGGTGAAATAGCAGATGATTTACTACTAGTTGAAGAAGGAGACAGTTGCCCTAACTGTGGAGAAGCTCTAAAATTAGCTAGAGGAATTGAGGTGGGGAATATTTTCCAACTAGGAACTAAATATAGCTCAAGCCTTAATGCCACCTATTTAGACGAAGATGGAAAAGAAAAACTATTCGTAATGGGCTCCTATGGGGTAGGTGTATCCAGAACCATGGCGGCCATTGTAGAACAATACCACGATGAATATGGCATAATATGGCCACTGGTGGTTGCTCCCTACCATGTGATAATAACCATAATAAATGCTAAGAATGAAGAACAGAGGGATTTGGGAGAAAAAATCTATGAAGAGTTGCTTGCTGAAGGCCTAGAGGTCTTATTAGACGATAGGAATGAAAGGGCAGGAGTTAAATTCAATGATAGGGACTTAATAGGCATACCCATCCGTATTACAGTTGGGAAAAAGGCAAGTGAAAATATAGTGGAATACTCCTTAAGAAAAGACGGTGAAAGAATAGAGATACCAGTAGATCAAATTATGGATAGAATAAAAGAGGCCTTCAAGGAGGAGGGTTTAGAATTAAAATAGGGCTGATTTTTTCAGCCTTATTTTAATATTAATTATTTAGCTTAATTGGAGTATAATATACTTAACTTGAAATATTTATCTTAATGGGGTATCCTATCTTAAGAATCTATTTTGGAGGGGAAGATATGAATAAGAGGATCTTCATTTTACTTTTTACAGGGATTTTTCTATTTACATCATTAACTTTTGCTAAAGAGAATAAGGACATAGTAGTAGCACTGGGTAAAGATTTATCAGAAGAACAAAAAAGGGAAATGTTAAGTTTTTTTAAAGTTGACGACTCCGTAAGGCTAATCCAGGTAAGCAATGAAGAAGAAAGGGAGTATTTTGGTCAATACATAGATGAAAGCATCCTGGGTACTAGGGCCATTTCTTCGGTATATGTTGAAAGACTTCCTGAGGGGGAAGGGATTACAGTTGAAACCCATAATATCAGCTGGGTTACCGAAGACATGTATAGAAACGCCTCTATAACGGCTGGGGTTAAAGATGCTAGGATTATAGTTTCAAGCCCTGTAAAGGTATCGGGAACGGCCGCTTTAACGGGTATAATGAAGGCCTTTGAGGATTTAACAGGAGAAAGTATTTCTAAAGAGGAAAAGGAAATAGCAAGCGAAGAAATAGCTAAAACCGTTTTGTTGGGAAATGAAATCGGCCAAGAAAAAGCACAGGAGCTGATAAACAACATTAAAATATATATAATTGACAACAATATAAAGGGGAAGGGCTCCATTAAGAAAGTGGCAGAAGAGATGGCGAAGGATTTAGGAGTTGAATTGACGGATGAACAATTGAACCAGATAGCTTCCTTGATGAGGAATATCTCTAAATTGGATTTGAACATAGAGGATATTAAACAGCAACTAAAGGACATATCGGGTAAGATAGATAGAATAGCCCAACAAAATATAGAGATAAAATCCTTCCTAGGCCGGATACTAGATGCAATAATGAGCTTTTTAAACAAAATATTTGGATAATGGGAACTGGGTTTACACAAAAAAGTAACTAATATATAATATAGG
>JAAYEU010000074.1 GCA_012728595.1 Tissierellia bacterium | reverse complement strand
AGCTTCTTCTATGGGCTCCTGGGTAGTCCCACACAGGGTAACCGAAATGGCGTCAGCTGCTAAAGCTATTTCAGAAGGTGAAAAGACACAGTACATTCCCACTACTTTTTTACCGGCTTCATGGGCTTCCTTGATCTTAACAGAATTAACGCCCCTTAAGGCTTCCACTTCTTCCATGACCTTGGGTCTCATATCCATCTCTCCTTTAATCGATTTTATAAAATTCCTATTTTAGTTTAACATTAAAAATAAGAGGCTTCCAATAGGATATATTTATTGATAACCGCTTTCAATAAATACTGTTTATAGTTATATCTTTGTTAAAGGTTGCCAAAACAGACTAGACATAGATTAGAAATATGAATTTCAGGAAAAAGCATTTAATTATGGATATAATAATGTATAATAGAAAATAAGAAAAGGATGAAAAGAAGGGACATTATGGAAAGAATTCATACAAAAATTGTAAAAGTTAATGAAAATAATCCAGAAAAAGAGCTAATAGAAGAGGGAGCAAAACTCATAAAGGATGGAAAACTGGTGGCCTTTCCCACCGAAACCGTCTATGGCCTAGGAGCTAATGGCCTAGATGAAGAGGCGGTAAAAAAGATATTCATTGCTAAAAACAGGCCCCAGGATAATCCGCTAATACTCCATATCTCTTCTGTAGAACAAATAAAGCCTTTAGTAGAGGAAATCCCAAAAGAGGCTAAACTTCTGATGGATAGATTTTGGCCAGGGCCTTTAACCCTATTGTTCAAAAGGAGTAGTTTAGTTCCATCCATAATAACTGCTGGCCTTGACACCGTAGCCATTAGGATGCCTGACCATCCTATTGCCTTAGAACTCATAAGCTCAAGTGGCGTACCAATTGCAGCACCGTCGGCCAACACTTCTGGAAAACCTAGCCCTACTTCTGCTAAGCATGTCATAGAGGATTTATATGGAAGAATCCATATGGTAATAGATGGAGGCAAAACAGGAGTAGGCCTAGAGTCTACTGTATTGGATTTAAGCTGCAAACCTCCCATGATACTAAGGCCAGGTGGTATAAGCTTAGAGGATTTAAAGGAGATAATTCCAGATGTAAAACTAGACTTAACCATATTGAAAGAGAATAAAAACTTAACTCCTAAGTCCCCTGGACAAAAATACAGGCACTACGCACCCATAGCCGATATGTTTGTTTTCGTTGGAGAGTTGGAGGGGATTGTAAAGGTCATAAAAGAAAAGGCAGGAGAACTAATTAAGGAGGGAAAAACTGTAGGCATAATGGCGACGGAGGAGACTAAGAATAGGTATGAAGAGGGGGTTGTAATATCTGTCGGAAGCAGAAAAGACATGGCCACCATCGGCCATAATCTGTTCAACACCATCCGACTATTCGATGAAAAAAAGGTTGATGTAATCTTAGCAGAAGGGGTTGAAGCCCATCATATCGGCACAGCCATAATGAATAGATTGAAAAAGGCGTCAGGTGGAAAAATAATAAAGGTATAAGGGGAGAGAAAGGTGAATATACTTTTTATCTGTACAGGCAATACCTGTAGAAGTCCTATGGCTCAAGCCCTTTTAGAGAAAATGGCTGAGGAAAAGGGCTTGGATATAAGGGTAACATCGGCAGGGATATTTGCCCTAGACGGGGAAGAGGCTTCCCACAATGCTATAGAGGTATTAAAAGCTGAAGGAATAGATTTAAGCAATCACAGAGCAAGGCTTCTTCATAGGGACTTGGTGGAGGAAGCAGATTTAATCCTAACCATGTCAAAATCCCATAAGGATGCAATACTTTCTAAATACCACTTTTTAGAAGGTAAGGTCTTTACGCTGAAGGAATACGCCTACGGCAAAGAAGAAGACATAGCCGACCCCTTCGGTGGCGACCTTGAAAGCTATAAAAGAACCAAAGAGGAGATAAAAGAAGCTTTACGTCAATTGACAATTGACAATGAACAATTTTAATCAATTCACAATGCACGATTATCTTAAGTCAGCTCTTGGGTCTTGATGCCGACTGTAGCTTGTCTTGGAGCTCCTAGAGTATGTCCTAAATAGTTGTGAATTGTGAATTGAAAAAAGAGGGGAGTTGATTAGATGAAAATTGGTATAGGTTCTGATCATGGTGGGTTTGAGTTGAAGGAATATATAAAAGAGTATCTGGAAAAGGAGAATATTGAGTATATAGATTATGGTACCTATTCTCAGGATTCCGTTGACTATCCCGATTATGGGAAAAAATTAGCTGAGGCTGTTGTGTCAAAGGAAGTGGATAGGGGCATTGCTATATGTGGTACTGGAATAGGCATATCCATTGCCTGCAATAAGGTAAGGGGTATTAGATGTGCCCTTTGTAGTGATACCTATTCTGCTAGGATGAGTATTGAGCATAATAATGCCAATGTACTTGCCTTAGGTGGAAGGGTTCTAGGAAAGGATTTAGCCCTTGAAATAGTGGCTACTTGGTTGAAGGCTGAATTTCAAGGTGGAAGGCATGAAAGAAGGATAAACAAAATTTCTGATATAGAGTCTAATTTATGATATAATTATAAAGGTTTTTTTAGACTAGTAGGAAAGGAGTTTTTTTATGGGAAAGGTTATTATATTAGATCATCCATTGATTAAGCACAAACTGACATTCATCAGGGATAAGAATACCGGTCCGAAAGAGTTCAGGGAGTTGGTCAAGGAAATATCCACCCTTATGGCTTATGAAGTAACTAGAGATTTGTCTTTAGAGGAAATAGAAATTGAAACTCCTTTGGCAAAAACTAAAGCTCAAATCATTTCTGGTAAGAAATTAGGTTTAATTCCAATCTTAAGGGCAGGCCTTGGAATGGTTGAGGGAATGTTGGATTTACTTCCAGCTGCAAAGGTAGGCCATATTGGACTATATAGGGATCCTGATACCCTTAAACCGGTAGAATATTACTGCAAATTACCACAAGATATTGAGGAAAGGGATTTGATAGTATTAGACCCTATGTTGGCTACGGGAGGTTCTGCACTGGCTGCTATAAAATTCTTAAAGGATAGGGGGGCAACTTCCATTAAATTGGTATGTTTAATTGCTGCCCCAGAAGGAATAGAGGCAGTCCATAAGGAACACCCTGATGTGGACATATATGTAACCAGCATCGACGAAGGCTTAAATGACGATGCTTATATAGTTCCGGGATTTGGAGATGCTGGAGATAGGCTGTTTGGTACTAAGTAATATATGTAATAATGGGGCAGGAAAACTGCTCCTTTTATTTTTATGCTTTTGTCCTCTGGCAGGGCTTAATCTCAATTGACTTATTCAACCTTATGATATAAAATTTTATAAGAACTTAGTATAAGGAGCGAAAAACTATGGAAAATACATTGGTAGCATTTTTAATATCGGCTATTATATCTTTATCTATGACTCCCGTAGCAAAAAAGGTTGCAGTAAGGGTAGGAGCTGTAGATATTCCCAAAGATGAAAGAAGAGTACATAAAAAGCCCATGCCCTTAATGGGAGGCTTGGCCATATTTATTTCTGTTTTAGTAAGCTCTTTAATATTTCTTCCAATAGATAAAACCTTAATCTCCATAATCATTGGAAGCAGTATTATATTCATTTCTGGAGTAATAGACGATATAAGGGGATTAAGCCCAAAGGGAAAACTAATATTCCAAATATTAGCTTCCATAGTATTGATCCTTGGAGATGTCAAAATAGATGCCATAACCAATCCCTTTGGAGCACCTGGAACCGTATTATCGCTAGGGATGTTTTCCATCCCCATAACCATATTCTGGGTAGTAGGAATTACCAATACCTTGAATCTAATAGATGGATTAGACGGTTTGGCAGCAGGAGTGGCCATGATTGCTAGCCTATCCTTTTTATTTGTGGCCAATAAATTTAACTACATTCCCGTTGTTATAATATCGGCTATAGTGGCAGGAGCATGTTTGGGATTTTTACCCTACAACTTTAACCCAGCTAAGATATTCATGGGTGATACGGGAGCCCTCTTCCTAGGCTTTGTATTGGCTTCCCTATCCATAGAAGGGGTTATGAAATCCGTTGCAACTATTGCCGTTGTAGTCCCAATAATAATATTGGGAGTGCCCATATTCGATACCACCTTTGCCATATTTAGAAGGCTTTTAAATGGGAAATCCATTGCAGAGGCGGATAAGGGACACCTACATCACAGGCTCTTAAAGTTAGGTTTTTCTCAAAGGAAGACTGTGTTAATCCTGTATGCCATATCTGCCATATTTGGACTGTGTGCAATATTTATCGCCAAGACCAATAGTAAAAGGGCAGTTTACCTGGCAGTAGCCATATTTCTTATCACCATATTTTTAGCCAATAAATTGGGACTGATAACGGGTAAGAAGGGAGATAAAGATGAGTAAATTAAAAGTTATGACCGTATTTGGGACAAGGCCAGAAGGAATCAAGATGGCTCCCATCATAAAGGTAATGGAAAAGACTTGTGAAATTGAAAATATAATATGTATAACTGCCCAACATAGGGAGATGTTAGACCAGGTACTAAACTTATTTGAAATACAACCTCATTACGACTTAAACATCTTTAAACCAGGGCAAAGCTTAACGGAAATTACCGTAAGAGCCCTAGAAGGCCTAGAAAGGGTAATTGAAAAGGAAAAGCCCCATGTGTTACTAGTTCAAGGAGATACCAGCACCGTTTTTGCTGGAGCCTTAGCTGCCTTTTACCAAAAGGTAAAGATAGGCCATGTGGAAGCGGGGCTAAGGTCTGGGAATCTATATTCCCCCTATCCCGAAGAAGCCAATAGGAAACTGACTGGGATCTTGACAGATTTTCACTTTGCACCTACCAAAACCAATAGGGACAATCTATTAAAGGAAGGCTATCCAGAGGAAAAGATATTTATTACCGGAAACACCGTAATAGATGCCCTCCAATATGCGGTAAGGGAAGACTATACTTTTGACCTACAGCTATTAAATGACATAGACTACCAAAACAAAAAGGTAATACTACTAACCTCCCATAGGAGGGAGAATATAGGAAAACCCATGGAAAATATATTTAAGGCAGTAAATGAAATAGCCTTAAAAAATGAGGATGTAGAGGTAGTATTTCCAATCCATTTAAACCCAAAGGTAAGGGAGATAGCCAATAAAGTTTTCCATGGCAATAGCCGAGTCCACCTGATAGAACCCTTAGACTACGAACCCTTTACCAACTTAATGGCTAAATCCTACCTGGTAGTTACCGACTCAGGAGGGCTACAAGAAGAGGCCCCAAGCCTAGGAAAGCCAGTACTAGTGGTAAGAAGGGAAACGGAAAGGCCAGAAGGAATTGAAGCAGGAACGGCTAAATTAGTTGGTACTGATTATGAAAATATCTATAGGGAGATAGATATCCTGATAAAGGATGAAGGGGAGTATAAGATGATGGCCAATGCTGTAAACCCCTATGGGGATGGAAAGGCCTCAGAAAGGATTGTGGATATTCTGCTTAAACATGGGATGGATCAATTGGAGGGATAGAATGAATTTTTCAATCCATAGCCGGGAATTTATAACTTTTCTTTTGGATTCCCTTCAAGATGGAATTATGATAGTAGATGGGAATGGAAAGCTAATCTACGGAAATAGAGCAATTTTAAAGCTTTTAGAGAGGGATAAGGAAAGTATAACTAACACCCCATTTCCAGACTTCATCCAGGATAAAAGGTTAAAAGCCTTCTTCACCCTGGATGGAGAAAAGAAGGAAGAGGAATATACCGCCAATGGAAGGCACCTACTCCTCAAATACTTCCCCTACCAAGGAAGGGATGGGATATATAATCATATATTCATCCTAAGGGATATTACAGAGATTAAGGATTCCCAAAGCCAATTACTAGAGGAAAAGATGAGTTTAGACATGATAGAGGATTTATTGGCCCATGCCTATGAAGGCTTTGCCCTAGTCGATAAGGAAGGAAGGATAGTGAAGTGGAATTATCATAAGCTTTTAGGCATAAAAGAGGAGGATGCAATAGGAAAACACGTAACGGAAGTTATTGAAAATACCCGCTTGCATCTAGTGGTTAAAACGGGTAAGAAGGAAATTAGGGATATCCAAAGGATTCAAGGCCATGACATGGTAGCCAACAGGGTTCCAATTATAAGGGGAGGGGAGATAATAGGAGCAGTAGGGGCAGTCCTATTTAAGGATGCCAGCGATGTAAGGGAGATGGCCAAAGAGCTGATAGAATTGGAAAATAAGATAAATGAATATAAGGGTGAAATCGAAAGGTTACAAGATAGCAGATACACCTTTAATAGCATCATTACCCAGAACCCAAAGATGGAATACTTAAAAAAGTTGGGAAGAACTGCAGCTCGGTCCAATTCTACAGTCCTAATATTAGGGGAATCGGGTACGGGCAAGGAACTATTTGCTCAAGCCATCCACAAGGCCAGCTATAGGAAATTTGGTCCCTTCATTCCCATAAACTGTGCTGCCATACCAAAAGAGTTATTGGAATCGGAATTGTTTGGGTACGAAGCTGGAGCCTTCACAGGAGCAAGGAAGGAAGGCAAACCAGGAAAATTCGAATTAGCCAATGGAGGCACCATATTCCTAGATGAGATTGGAGATATGCCCCTTGAAATGCAGGTAAAGCTTTTAAGAGTATTGGAGGAAAAGGAATTTGAAAGGGTTGGAGGCAATAAGAAGATTACACTAGACGCTAGAATTATTGCTGCTACCAATGAGAAGATAGAAGAGGCAGTAGAAAAGGGTAAATTCAGAGAAGATCTTTACTACAGGCTAAATGTAATAAATATAGACATTCCACCCCTAAGGGATAGGAAGGAGGACATACCCTTACTCTGTGACCACCTAATAGAATATCTATCCAAGGAGCTTAATACGGATAAAAAGAAGATAGATGAAAGGACCATGGAGATTTTAATGGAATACCATTGGCCGGGCAATGTACGAGAGCTTAGGAATGTATTGGAAAGAGCCATAACCCTATCCAGCCAAAAGCTTATACTACCCAACCATCTACCGGAAAGACTTGTAAAGAATAAGATGGAAATAAAGGATGGTGAAAGGGTCTACCCTTTAAAGGAGGTAGTAGCTGAAGCTGAAAAGGAGGCTATAATTGCTGCCCTAAACCAAGCCAAAGGCAATAAAACCCTGGCAGCAGAAAGTTTAGGAATCCATAGAACAGCCCTCTATAGGAAGATGGAAAAATATAATATAGACTATTAACTGTAGCAGTTTGCCTACAAAAGAGAGGATTTTGTAGATGGATTGCTACAGTTTTTTTATTTTCAACTTACAAAATGGATAAAAAGAATCTCTTTATAAGGGGAAAGCAGCAGGAACTGTAGCAAATTAGCTACAGTTCCTGTCGTCTTTTTCTACAAAATAAAATTATTAAAAAAATTCTGCCACTAAAAGCCTTAAAAATAGCCCTTTTATTTAGAAACAATTTATCTTTCTACAAAAGGATGTTGGCACGATATTTGCTATTAATATATGTTGAAAAGATTATTGGATAGGGGGGATAAAAGGGTTATTGGGAATAGTACTACATTAAACAGATAGCAGCAAAAATGGTTGAAATATTATCCAGAGTTTGATAAAACAATAACAATCCTGTTAATTTTATGACAATCTTATTATAATAGCAATCTAATACTAAAGAAGGGGGTTATTTAAGTGAAAGAAGTAGTTATTGTTTCTGCAGTTAGGACGGCCATAGGGGCTTATGGCGGTAGTTTTAAGGATGTATCAGCTGTAACTTTAGGTACTGTAGTGGCTAAGGAAGCCATGAAGAGGGCCAATATTACACCAGATATGGTGGATGAGGTCATATTTGGAAACGTATTACAGGCAGGGCAAGGTCAAAATGTGGCAAGACAGATATCAGTCCATGCAGGAATTCCCATAGAGGTACCATCCTATACTGTAAACAAGGTATGCGGTTCTGGATTAAAGACTGTGGCCTTAGCAGCCCAAGCTATAAAAGCAGGGGAAGCAGATATAATTTTAGCAGGTGGAACTGAGAACATGTCCCAGGCACCTTACCTATTGAAGAAGGCTAGATGGGGGCACAGGATGGGAGACGGAGTTTTAGAAGACTATATGGTTAACGATGGTCTAACCGATGTATTTAATGGCTACCACATGGGTATTACAGCAGAAAATATAGTGGAACAATGGAATTTAACCAGGGAAGAGCAGGATGAATTTGCCCTTAACAGCCAGCTAAGAGCTGAAAAGGCTATTAAGGAAGGTCGATTTAAGGATGAAATAGTTCCAGTGGAAGTTCCTCAAAGAAAAGGAGACCCAGTAATAGTGGATACCGATGAGCATCCAAGGTTTGGCTCAACCATTGAAGGATTAGCAAAACTAAGACCAGCTTTCAAAAAAGATGGTACGGTAACGGCAGGAAATGCATCAGGAATAAATGATGGGGCAGCAGCCTTGGTGGTTATGTCTAAGGAAAAGGCAGAAGAACTAGGGCTTAAACCTTTAGCAACTATCCTTTCCTATGCTTCAGCAGGAGTGGATCCTAAGATAATGGGAGCAGGACCAATACCAGCAACTAGGAAGGCATTGGAAAAGGCAGGTCTAAAGGTAGAAGATTTAGATTTAGTAGAGGCCAACGAAGCCTTTGCAGCTCAGTCACTAGCGGTTGTAAAGGATTTAGGCTTGGACCCAGAAAAGACCAATGTTAACGGTGGAGCAATAGCCCTAGGACATCCAATTGGTGCCTCGGGAGCTAGAATTTTAGTAACCCTATTACATGAAATGGAGAAAAGAGATGCTATAAACGGGCTGGCGACCTTATGTATAGGCGGCGGACAAGGGATAGCTATGATAGTTAAGCGTTAATACGCTTAACTATCTAACATAAATTTAGATTGATGGGGAGTTTAGAGTATTCCAAGGAATAAATATTGAAAAATTATCCAAAATTTGATAAAATAATAACAAGCAAAAAATGTATCAATTCATAAAAAGTGACAATTATAAAATCAATTGTCCAATGAAAATGGGGGTGTTTTGATGGCAAAGGTAGTAAGTATTGAGGAAGCCATTAGCCATATCAAAGATGGAATGACCATCATGGTTGGTGGTTTTTTAAGCTGTGGTACTCCTCATAAGCTAGTAGACGCATTAGTAGAGAAAGGGGTAAAGGATTTAACTCTGATTTGCAATGACTCAGGCTTCGTAGACTCAGGAGTAGGTAAACTAATAGTAAATAAGCAGGTTAAAAAATTAATAGCTTCCCACATAGGAACTAATAGGGAAACTGGAAACCAGATGAATGCGGGGGAATTAGAGGTTGTATTAGTACCTCAAGGAACTCTAGCTGAGCAGATTAGGGCAGCTGGAGCTGGACTTGGTGGAATTTTAACTCCAACAGGCATAGGTACAGTAATCGAAGAGGGGAAACAGAAGATAGAAATAGATGGCAAGGAATACCTATTGGAATTGCCATTAAAAGCAGATGTAGCACTTATATTAGGGCATACCGTAGATAAGGCAGGAAACGTTGTTTACTATGGGGCTACTAGAAACTTTAACACCCTAATGGCAACTGCTGCCGATACGGTGATAGTTGAAGCTGAAAATCTAGTAGAAGTAGGAGAAATCGATCCAAACCATGTAGTTACTCCCGGTTTATTCATTGATTATATAGCTGTTGGAGGTGACAAGTAATGGATAGGGATAAGATAAAGGAGATAATAGCTAAAAGGGTAGCTAAGGAATTAAAGGATGGAGATATAGTAAACCTAGGTATTGGTTTACCCACTATGGTAGCCAATTACGTTTCTGAAGATGTAAATATATTATTCCAGTCGGAAAATGGTTTTGTCGGCTTAGGTCCTGCTCCTAAGGAAGGAGAAGAGGATCCCTATATAGTCAATGCAGGAGGTCAACCGGTTACCATATTACCAGGGGGAGCTTTCTTCGATTCGGCTACATCTTTTGGAATCATCCGCGGTGGGCATGTAGACGTTACAGTATTAGGGGCTTTGCAGGTAGATGAGGAAGGCAATTTAGCTAACTGGATGATACCAGGAAAGTTGGTACCGGGAATGGGCGGTGCCATGGACTTAGTAGTAGGAGCTAAGAAGGTAATTATTGCTATGGAACATACGGTAAAAGGAAACCATAAGATACTTAAAAAATGCACCCTACCTCTAACTGCTGCAAAACAGGTGGATATGATAGTTACAGAAATGGGAGTAATGGAGGTTACCGATGAAGGAATAGTATTGAAGGAGATAAATCCTGAATTTACAGTAGAAGAGGTCCAAGAGGCTACAGAGGCAAAGCTTATAATTGCCGATGATTTAAAGGAAATGGAAGTATAGTTAGGTAAATTTAAAAGTAGATAGCATCTAGCCTTTAAGTAGATGCTATCTACAGAATCGCTATTCAGAATATTCTGAAAATGCAAAGTATTTAACGAACTTTTTACAACCTAATCATATTTGGTTTAAAGGGGGAATTACAAATCTTTAAAAGACTCACCAACGCTTCTGTAGCTTTGGTGCAAAAGTATCTACCAGATGCCTTTATATTCGCGGTTATATTGACCATACTTACCTTTGTACTTAGCTTCATTACGACGGGACAAGGTATAATGGGATATTGCTTAATGGTACTCGTATATACTGGTATAATAATTTCATTAGGACTCTTATTCCTTTAATGAAATTACACACTAAGAGAATCTCTGAAAAGAGATTCTTTTAGTGTATATGTTTTGAATTAGCAGGATGAATATGACAAAAGAGGAGTGGGATATAAATTCATACATCTTTCACCATTTAGCACTTTTAATTTATATACAAATGTGATAAAATTTATCGATAGAACCTTTTACCTTTCTTATGACGTAAGTTTTAAGAGAGGTTTTTTAAAATGAATGGCATCAAATAAGGAAAAGTCTTGCAAAAAAGGCCATAGTCATGTATATTTTAATTGGCAAAGATTGAAAAGATTGTCAATTTTTAAACCATTATGTTTTGGAGTGCAGCCCATGAATGATAATAAGAAAAAAGGCATGTATAATAATTTAATCTACATTACTCAAATAGGAATCTCTATGATAACTTCCATCTTCTTGGGGTTTTTTATCGGTAAATTTATAGACAATAGGCTAGGGACTAATTGGATTTTTAGTTTGATTTTTTTAGCCTTAGGTATTATAGCAGGATTTCTAAATCTATTCAAGATGGTAACAATGGATAGAAAAAAGAGGAAGTGAATTGATGAACGATAATTTGATCATAGGCGTGGCTAAAAGAACGGGAATCTTAAGCCTAATAATAATAGGGGCTATACTCATATTTTTTAAAAATCCAAAGCCTATTATATTGGGATATATCTTTGGCACCTTAATTTCTATAATATCCCTTAAGTTAATAGGCAATACTATCCATGAAGCCGTAAAAAGACCTCCAAGACAAGCGACATCCTATGCAGTATTCCATTATATGCTAAGATTTATTATATATGCCGTAGTCCTTATAATAGCAGCTAAAGCAGACTATCTAAACTTTTTTGCTACAGCAGTTGGTTTAACCATGGTAAAAAACACAATAGTACTATTCACAATCTTTAACAAAAAACTGGAATGAAGGAGGGATGTATTTGGATTTACTCATACAGTTAGGAGGAAGGGAAATTGCCATTCATGATTCAATTTTCAATGTAGTAGTGGTAACGATTTTGCTAATCATATTCGCCATTATAGTTAACAAAAAAATCAAAGAGGCAAGCATAGATGATGAACCCTCAACCTTTCTAATCATTGTAGAATTATTGGTAGAAGGCATACAAGGACTTGTAAAATCCACCATGGGTGAGCACAATTTAGGTTTTACCCCATATATCTTTACACTACTAATTTTTTTGGCAGCATCCAATTTATTTGGATTGACTGGGCTAACCCCTCCTACATCAGATTATTCTGTGACTATATCCTTAGCGTTGATAACCTTTGTCCTATCCCAGTACTGGAATTATAAAAATTCTGGAGGGCTAAAAGGATATTTAAAAGGGTATACAGAACCCTTGGTAATTCTTACACCCTTAAACGTCATTGGAGATTTGGCAAATCCAGTGTCATTATCCTTCCGTCTCTTTGGTAATATAATGGGTGGAGGAATAATAATGGCACTAATCTATAATGCCTTAGGTTACTTTGCACCAGTTGTAGCGGCGCCGTTACATATATATTTTGATATATTTTCGGGCTTGCTACAAGCCTTTATATTTACTATGTTAACCATGATATTCATAGGTGGTGCAGAAGAATAATATTTTTATCTTTTTAATTATTGGAAGGAGGAAATAAAATGTTACAAGGTATATCAAATGAAGCTTTTGTATTAGGATGTTCAGCAATAGGTGCTGGTTTAGCAATGATAGCAGGTTTAGGACCTGGAATTGGTCAGGGGATTGCAGCAGCTAAAGGGGCTGAGGCAGTAGGAAGACAGCCAGAAGCTCAAGGAGACATTACTAGAACCATGCTTTTAGGTCAGGCAGTTGCTGAGACAACTGGTATTTATAGTTTGGTTATTGCCATAATCCTATTATTTGTTCAACCACTTTTAGCTGGCTTATAATTGAAAGATTGAGGGAGGATGGGACTATCCCATCCTAAGACCCCCTCAAGTAAGGAGGTTTAATAATGAATGTAATAGTAAGGGCATTGCCAGAACTTCAATCTATGGTAATAACCTGGATTTCTTTTCTTATACTATATCTCATTCTTAGAAAATTTTTATACAACCCCGTTTCAAACTTTTTGGAAGCCAGAAAAGAAAAAATACGCTCTCAAATGGATGAAGCTAAGGTGTTAAAAGAAGAGGCAGAAAAATTAAAGGAAGAATATGAACTAAGAATCAACCAAGCTAAGAAGGAAAGTCAAGAAATAATAGAAGCTGGAAGAAGAAGAGGAGAAGAAATAAAAGAGGACATAATAGCTGAAGCTAGAAAGGAAGCTGAAAACATAGTCGAGAGAGCTAAAAGGGAAATCCAAGCTGAAAGGGAAAAGGCCCTATTGGATGTTAAGATGCAGGCTGGAGAGATGGCCATTTTAATTGCATCCAAGATAATAGAAAAGAATGTGGATATGGCTTCCCAACAGGAGTTAATAGAAAAATTTTTAGATGAGGTAGGTACGAGAGAATGGCAAAATTAGTAGGTAAAAGATATGCTTTAGCTTTATTTGAAGCAGGCTTAGAATTGAATAATTTAGAAAAGTTTAAAGAGGACATAAAGTCGATTACAGAAGTGATAGAGAAAGAAGAGCTGCTTCAAAAAGTACTTAAACATCCAAAGATTTCTAAGGATGAAAAGAAAGAACTATTGACTTCTATTTTTAAAGAGCAGGTATCCCAAGAGATACTGAATTTCTTATATGTAATCATAGATAAAAGAAGAGAAGGATTTATATTAGACATATCCAAGGAATTTGTAAAGTTATTTAACGAACACAATAATATCTTAGAGGTAACGGCTGTAACCGCCGTAGAAATGGACAATAAAATGAAGGACAAATTGATTACAGTCCTTAGCAATAAGACAAAGAAGAAGATCGTATTGAATAATGCCATAGATAAGAACATAATAGGCGGAGTCCTTTTAAAAGTAGAAAACAAAATCATAGATGGAACTATAAAAGGCCAATTACAAAATATAGAAAAAGCTATAAAAGGCGCAACAATATAGGAAAGCTGGGGTGAAAAAATGGAATTAAGACCGGAAGAGATTAGTTCTGTTATTAAGGAACAGATTAAAAAATATGAAAAAAGGCTTGATATGGTAGATGTAGGTACCGTCATCCAGGTTGGGGACGGTATTGCTAGAATTCACGGCCTTGAAGCCTGTATGGCTGGAGAGCTGATAGAGTTTCCAGGAGAAGTTTACGGAATGGCTCTTAACCTAGAAGAAGACAATGTTGGTTGTGTGCTTTTAGGTTCCGATAAGAATATTAAAGAGGGAGATACGGTTAAGAAAACGGGAAGGATAGTGGAAGTTCCCGTTGGAGAAGTTATGATCGGTAGGGTAGTAAATGCCCTAGGGCAGCCTATCGATGGTAAAGGGCCCATAAATGCAACCAAATTTAGGCCTATAGAAAGGGTTGCTCCTGGTGTAATTACTAGGGAATCGGTAAATGAACCCTTGCAGACGGGAATCAAGGCAATTGACTCCATGTTTCCAATAGGAAGAGGCCAAAGGGAGCTTATAATTGGAGATAGGCAAACGGGCAAAACCGCCTTAGCCGTTGATACTATAATAAATCAAAAGGATCAGGATGTAATCTGCATCTATGTAGCCATAGGACAAAAAAGGTCTACAGTAGCCCAGATAGTAGACGTATTGGAAAAGAAAGGTGCTATGGACTATACTATAGTAGTTTCTGCAACAGCTAGTGAGTTGGCGCCATTGCAATATATAGCACCCTATGCTGGAGTAGCCATGGGTGAAGAGTTTATGGAAGAAGGCAAGGATGTGCTGATAGTCTACGACGACCTATCTAAGCATGCTACAGCTTATAGGGCTATGTCCTTGCTTTTAAGACGTCCACCAGGAAGGGAAGCTTATCCAGGGGATGTTTTCTACCTACACTCAAGGCTATTGGAGAGGTCGGCAAAATTAAATGCTGAACATGGTGGAGGTTCTATTACAGCCTTACCAATTATTGAGACCTTGGCGGGAGATATTTCTGCCTACATTCCAACCAATGTTATTTCCATAACCGATGGTCAGATATTCCTTGAAACCGACCTATTCTTTGCAGGACAAAGGCCTGCTATAAATACAGGGCTATCCGTATCCAGGGTTGGAGGAGCGGCTCAGATAAAGGCTATGAAAAAGGTTGCAGGAAGCTTGAAGCTAGAGTTAGCCCAATATAGGGATTTAGCTGCCTTTGCCCAATTCGGATCAGACCTAGACAAGGATACACAGCGTAGGCTAGAGCAAGGGGAGCGGATGATGGAGATATTAAAGCAGCCTCAATACAGTCCTATGAAGGTTGAGGACCAGGTTGTAATTTTATATACGGTAGTAAATGGGTATTTATCCGATGTTCCCATTGGAAGGATTTCACAATTCGAGAAGGAGTTCTTGAATTTTGTAAACAACAACTATCCTGAGATAATCAATTCCATAAAGGAAACCAAGGATTTAACGGAAGAAACTGAGAAGAAGATTCAAGAAGCTATTGAAGAATTCAAAAAAAGTTTTTAGTATTCCCTTAATAATTGGGGGTGTAATAATTGGCTGAATCAACACGGGATATTAAAAGAAGAATACGAGGGATAAACAATATTAAACAGATCACCAAAGCAATGGAACTTGTAGCCTCTGCTAGACTAAGGAGAGCTAGGGAGAGATTGGAAAAAACTAGACCCTATTATAATACGGTCTATAGAAATATCCAGCAGGTATTATCACATGTCAAGGACATGAACCATCCCTATGTAAATAAAAGGGATGGGGATAGGGCCATATATGTGGTAATATCTGCCGACAGAGGCTTAGCTGGTGGATTTAATTCCAATATAAATAGATTGGTGGAAGAGGAAATTAAGGATAAAAAGGATAAGGTTTTATTGATAACGGTAGGTTTAAAGGCTAGGGATTATTTTAAAAGGAGAGGCTACAACGTAATAGGAGAATACCTAAGTATGACGGAAAGACCCTCCTTTTCCCATGCTAGAAATATAGGAAATCAAGTTTTAGAGGTATACGATAAGGGTGAAGTAGACAATATATACTTGGCCTATACAGAATTCATTACCACCCTTACACAAAAGGCAAAGATTGTAAAATTGCTTCCAGCAGAAGAACTAGAGGAAGACCTATCAGAAAGCAATTCCGTTATAGAATTTGAACCTTCTCCAGAGGAGGTATTAAACTATCTAATACCTAAGTATTTACAATCGGTAATTTACGGAGCTTTAATAGAATCAGCCTGTTCCCAACAGGGAGCAAGGAGAACTGCTATGGAGTCGGCCACAGAAAATGCAGAGGAAATGATAGAGGAATTAGAATTAAGCTATAACAGAGCACGACAAGCGGCTATTACTTCAGAAATTTCAGAGATTGTTTCAGGTGCTGAAGCTCTTAAGTAATGGAGAAAGGAGTGGAGAAATGGAAAAGAACATAGGAAAAATCGTTCAGGTAATAGGTCCTGTTGTGGACATTCGATTTGACGAAGAAAAGCTGCCTAGATTATTAAATGCCATAGAGATATATAAAGGGGAAGAGAGATTAGTAGTAGAAGTAGCCCAACATATTGGAGATGATATAGTAAGATGTATAGCCATGGATTCAACGGATGGGCTTGTAAGAGGAATGGAAGCTGTGGATACGGGAGAGCCTATATCCGTTCCTGTAGGAAGGGAAACATTAGGAAGGCTATTTAACGTATTAGGGGAGCCAATCGATGGTAAGGAATTGAAGGAAGACGTAGAGAGGATGCCTATACATAGGCCAGCCCCTTCCTTTGAAGAACAGGATACATCTAGGGAGATGTTTGAAACTGGAATCAAGGTAGTAGACCTTATAGCCCCCTATTCCAAGGGTGGTAAAATAGGTCTTTTTGGTGGTGCGGGAGTAGGAAAGACCGTTTTAATACAAGAACTTATTAATAACATTGCAACCCAGCACGGTGGACTTTCCGTATTTGCTGGAGTTGGAGAGCGAACTAGAGAAGGTAACGACCTATACTATGAGATGATAGAATCTGGAGTTATAGATAAAACGGCCCTGGTATTCGGACAGATGAACGAGCCACCTGGAGCCAGGATGAGGGTAGCCCTTTCAGGCCTTACCATGGCAGAATATTTTAGGGATGTAGAAGGGCAAGACGTATTACTATTTATAGACAACATATTTAGATTCACCCAGGCTGGTTCAGAAGTATCTGCCCTGCTAGGAAGGATGCCTTCTGCAGTAGGTTATCAGCCTACCCTGGCAACTGAGATGGGTCAGCTTCAAGAGAGGATTACTTCTACTAAGAAAGGCTCCATTACATCAGTGCAAGCTGTATACGTTCCTGCTGACGACTTAACAGACCCAGCACCAGCTACCACCTTTGCTCACTTAGATGCAACAACCGTATTGTCAAGGCAAATTGCCGAGCTAGGTATATATCCTGCAGTAGACCCACTAGACTCTACATCCAGAATACTAGACCCAGCAGTAGTGGGACAGGAGCATTACGAAGTGGCAAGAGGAGTACAGGAGATATTACAGAGATATAAGGAGCTACAGGACATTATAGCTATACTAGGTATAGATGAGCTTTCAGATGAAGATAAGTTGATCGTAGCAAGGGCTAGAAAGATTCAAAGATTCCTATCCCAACCATTTACTGTGGCAGAGCAGTTTACAGGCATGAAGGGAACCTATGTACCTGTACATGAGACGGTAAGAGGCTTTAAGGAGATATTAGAAGGAAAACATGACCATATTCCAGAACAGGCCTTCTTCATGGTAGGAACCATCGATGATGCTTTAGAGAAGGCTAAAAAGATGGAGGTATAATTATGGGTTTTATGCTAGAGATAGTGACTCCAGATAGGGAATTTTTTTCCGATGAGGTGGATATGGTTATCGTTAAAGGAGTTGAAGGGGAATTAGCCGTTTTAAAGAATAGGGCTCCTTTAATAACTCCCCTTTCCATAGGAAAGGTAAGGATTAAAAAGGATGGAAATACCAGAGTAGCTGCAATAGTGGGTGGCTATATATCCGTCCAGAAGGATAAGACCACCATAGTTACCGATTCTGCAGAATGGCCTGAAGAAATAGACGTGGAAAGAGCTCAAAGGGCAAAACAAAGGGCAGAGGAACGCCTAGAGAAAAGGCCTGAAGGATTGGATATTGTAAGGGCCGAAAATGCCCTTAAAAGGGCTTTGAATAGATTAGAAGTAGCTAACTTAAAAAAATTTAGTGATGAAAATTTAGATTAATAAGTATAAAAAGTACCCTTTCTTGGTAATACTTAAATCATGAGGAAAGGGTATTTTTTATGGTAAAAATGTTTTGTCCCCCTTTACATTTTTATCAAGTACCCTTTCCTTAAAAATAATCGGAGGGAAGGGTATGAAGGGATTAGGAAAATTTTTAATTATAGGAATAATAGTTGCTTTATTAATACCCATATTTGGATTTGGTCAAGATGAATATGAGGAAAGGGACCTATTAATGGGGATTTTAGAAGAATCAGGGGCTACATTTTTAGAAGGGGACATAAGCTTAGGCGGTACTATTTTGGATAAATTTTTAGGCAGCCTAGAGATTAGGGATATTGGATATTCTGTAAGGGATAGTTTGAATGTGGTCGATAATTCTTACCAAGACAGCCATTATTGGGAAGAGCTAATCGAGGAAGATGGGTTTGTCCAATTCATTATGCAGGGTTTTGACCAATGGGATAATCTGGTCACCATAACATTATCCTCCTATAAAGATGTAGAACATGGTTCTGGAGAAACTACTCTTTTTGTAAATTTAATAAATAATAAGCAATTTGTTGAAATTAATGATATAATAGTAAGGGTAGAAAAAATTTTTGACGAATATGATAGACCTGTGAACATTACAACTTGTGTAGTTGGAAGCTTTGATGAAAGAGTAGACTTGATGAAGACGGAAAAGGACTTATCGGAGATTGTAAAGATGCTCGATGGATATGTAGTAGAGGAATATAGAGAAGAGGACATTTTGAGCCTATCCATATTTACGCCCTATATAGAGGAGCATGTGTTCACAGGAAACAATAAGATGAATTTGAATATTGCTGTTCGATTTAGTGAATATGATAATAAGACCTATATCTGGATTGGAACACCCATTATAACTATAGGCTACTAGAAATAGGAGGGATTGGATTGGAAAAACTAATTGTGGAAAAAAGTTCTCCCCTGAAGGGAAACGTAAGAATTGGAGGTGCAAAGAACTCTGCCTTACCCATTTTGGCTGCATCTTTACTGGGAACAGAGGATATAATCCTTGAAGATGTGCCTAAGCTTAAGGATGTTGAAGTTATATGTGAGGTATTATCATCCCTAGGAGCAAAAATAGAAATATTGGATAAAGGAATCATAAAGATTAATTCTAAGGATATTAATAACTATGAAACCCCCTATGAATTGATGAGTAAGATGAGGGCTTCTTTTTTGGTCATGGGACCGTTACTGACCCGTCTTGGCAAGACCAAAACCTCTTTACCAGGCGGATGTGCCATAGGAACTAGACCAATTGACTTGCACTTAAAGGGATTTAAAGCCTTAGGGGCTAAAATAGATGTGGACCATGGAAATATTGGAGCCTATGCGGATAAGTTAATAGGAGATAGGATTTACTTAGACTTCCCTAGTGTTGGGGCTACTGAAAATATTATGATGGCGGCAGTCATGGCAGAGGGTGAAACCATCATAGACAATGCTGCTATGGAGCCAGAAATAGTGGATTTAGCCAACTTCCTTAATAAATTAGGGGCAGACATCAAAGGGGCAGGAACCAGCAGCATAAGGATTAAAGGAGTTAAGGAATTAGGTGGGTGTACCCACTCAGTAATTCCAGATAGGATTGAAGCCGGCACCTACATGGTTGCAGCTGCCATAACCAAAGGGGATATAGTAGTAGAAAATGTTATAACCAGCCATATTAAACCCATAATTGCCAAGTTAAGGGAAGCTGGATGTACCATTATAGAAAACAACGATAAAGTTAGGGTAATAGGAGCGGAAGAATTAAAGGCAGTAGATGTTAAGACCTTGCCATATCCCGGATTTCCTACAGATATGCAGGCTCAGTTCATGTCTTTAATGAGCGTCTCTAAGGGGACAAGTGTTGTTATAGAAACGGTTTTTGAGAATAGATTCATGCATGTAGATGAATTAAAGAGGATGGGAGCAGACATAAAGATCGATGGCCGCTCTGCCATAATCCAAGGGGTAGACAACTTAATGTCTGCACCAGTTAAAGCCACCGATTTAAGGGCAGGAGCTGCCCTAATACTAGCAGGCCTAGTAGCCGATGGCACCACTGAAATCAGCGATATATACCATATAGATAGGGGATATGAAGACATAGAAGGAAAGTTAACAAATTTAGGTGCAAAGATAAGAAGAATTTAATTCAATGCCCCATGCACTATACACAATTCACAATTTCTAGGGTCTAGCTTTTGATCAATTGACAAATGCTAGGCGGACTGACCTTTTAATTTTGGACAAAATCCCACTAATATTTCCATTACCATAGGATTTGGTGGTGTAAAGTAATTTGTGCTTTTACAAAAAATTCAGCTCCTTTCATTTTAAAATCTTATTTTGATTTTAAAATGAAAGGGGCTGTTTTATTACAGTATTAACTTTGGAGAACACCATTCATATCTAAAGGATATGTTTAACATAAATTAGCCAAGAAGATTAAAAGAGAGTACTAGGGATTGATGGAACTTCTTTGAAGTTTTTGTTTTATTCAATAAAATAAGTTGAAGTATGTCGGGGTAAAATGAACGAAAATTCTTGAAAATACAATTTATGGATAATATAATAAACGATGAGAAATATTATATACATAATAGATACAATAATTGGAAATAAATAGTCTTCCACAGAGCTATTATCTTTCAATTATTCTCTGTGATGAGGGCTAGATTATTATAAATAAAAGGGGGGAATAGAGGAAATGACAAAGTATATTGGAAATGCCTACATACCTACTATGGCAGAATCTTTAAATATGTAGGTTAGCTGTTTTGAGAAAATGGAGGTGGTTTAGTGGTTCTTGTAGATACTCCTTGGGAAAGACTTCCTAAGTTTATTTTGTTTGTATTTGGCATCCCAATTTTCTTGATAGGGGT
>JAAYEU010000073.1 GCA_012728595.1 Tissierellia bacterium | reverse complement strand
GCCAATTCCTCTATTAACTTAAAGCCTTCTGGCGTTCCTAATCCTCTGCCTCCAGATACTATGATGGATGCATCTTCTAATTTTACCTGGGCCTTCTTCTCCTTAACGAATTCTATAACCTTAGCCATTATGTCCTCATCCCTTAAATCTGGATTGATTATCTCTATCTCTCCACTTCTTCCCTGGTCGTATTTGGCCTTTTCCATAACCCCTGGTCTTACCGTTGCCATCTGTGGTCTATGGTCTGGACATATGATAGTAGCCATTAGATTACCACCAAAGGCAGGTCTGGTTTGTAACAATCTCCTGTTTTCTAAATCCACATCCAGCCTTGTACAGTCGGCAGTAAGTCCAGTATGAATCCTAGCAGAAATCCTTGGTCCTAAGTCCCTACCTATGTTGGTAGCACCAATTAGCATGATTTCTGGCTTTCTCTCCTCTATTAAATTGCAAATGGTCTTGGTATATCCATCGGTAGTATATATTTCTAATAGAGGACTTTCCGCATATATTACCTTGTCCGCCCCATATTTCACCAGTCTATCTGCTAATTTTTTAACATTATTGCCCAATAAAATAGCCGTTAATTCCGTATTAAGTTTATCTGCAATCTTTCTACCTTCTCCCAATAACTCTATGGATACATTCATTAAGTTTCCTTCCCTCTGCTCAGCAAAAACCCAAACCCCTCTATATTCATCTATATTGATATCCTTTTTCTTTTCCTCTTCCTTCTTAATGGCATCAACAGGACACTCTTCCACACAAACACCGCACGCCGTACACTTATCCGTTATATGGGCTTTGTTATCAACCATTTCTATAGCATCGAAGGGGCAGGCGCTTACACATACCTCACAAGCTATACACTTATCTTTTAATACTATAACTGCCATGGCATAATCCTCCTTCCAAAAATGAAATTATATTATCTTTTCTTCCTTCAATCTTACGATTAGCTCTCTTGCCTGTTCTTTAGGATCTCCCTCTAACATCTCCAAGTTGCCTCCTTTTGTTGGAGGAGTAAAGGATTTATTTACTTGGGTTGGAGAACCATCTAGTCCGATATTGTCTTCATCGGCCTCTACATCCTTAGCAGATAATATCTTTATCCTGTCTCCCTTATATCCTTCATAGATTCCCTTGATGGATGGATATCTGGGTTCATTTAATTCCTTTATAGCTGTGATTAACACCGGCATCTCAGCTTCTATAACATAGTATCCATCTTCAAGAACCCTTTTAGCCCTAACCTTTCCATCCAATAGTTCTAATTCCTTTACATAGGTTATCTGGGGTATTCCCAAATGTTCAGCTATTTGAGGCCCTACCTGGGCGGTATCTCCATCGATTGCTTGTCTACCACAGAATATTAAATCGTAATCCCCAATATACCTAATTCCAGCTGCTAAAGCTGTAGAAGTGGCCCAAGTATCGGATCCTGCAAAGGCCCTGTCGCTTAAAAGAATCCCTTCATCGGCACCCATGGCAATGGCTTCTACTAAAGCATCTTCTGCCTGATATGGCCCCATGCTTAATACCGTAACCTTCACATCTTCATATTTATCCTTTATCCTTAGAGCCTCTTCTAAGGCGTTTTTATCATCTGGATTGATAATGCTTGGCACTCCTTCACGGATTAAAGTTCCCTTTACAGGATCTATCCTTACTTCATTGGTATCAGGAACCTGCTTAATACATACTATTATATTCATCTAAATTCCTCCTTTTCCTATTATCTTAATAGGTTGGCTGCAATAACCATCTGTTGTACTTGGGAAGTACCTTCATATATTTCGGTAATCTTTGCATCCCTCATCATTCTCTCAACTGGATAGTCCTTAGTATATCCATAGCCACCGTGTAATTGGACGGCCTTTGTGGTAACATCCATAGCCACATTGGCTGCATAAAGTTTTGCCATAGCCGCTTCCTTGTTATAGGGTAGTCCATTGGATTTATTATAGGCTGCTCTGTAGACCAATAATTTGGCTGCTTCTATGGCAGTGGCCATATCTGCTACCATCCACTGTAATCCTTGGAACTTAGATAAAGGTCTACCAAATTGTTGTCTTTCCTTTATATATTTAATGGACTCTTCCAAGGCTCCTTCAGCAATACCCAAAGCTTGAGCTGCAATTCCTATTCTTCCTCCATCTAGTGTTTTCATGGCAATCTTAAAGCCTTCTCCTTCTTTTCCTAAAAGATTTTCTTTGGGAACTACACAGTCTCTGAATATCAATTCGGCAGTAGAAGAGCCTCTTATACCCATTTTATCTTCAATCTTTCCGATGCTAAATCCTGGATAGTCCTTTTCCACTATGAAAGCAGATATCCCCCTGCTGCCTTTAGCTTTATCCGTCATGGCGAATATGATGTAGATATCAGCTTCTCCTCCATTGGTGATGAACAATTTTGTTCCATTTAATATATAGTTGTCCCCATCTAATACTGCAACTGTTTGTTGTCCTGCTGCATCAGTACCTGCATTAGGCTCCGTTAGACCAAAGGCTCCTAATTTTTCCCCCTTAGCCAATGGAATTAAATATTTTTGTTTTTGTTCTTCAGTTCCATATTCATATATTGGCCAGCAAGCCAGTGAAGTGTGAGCAGAAAGGATTACCCCTGTTGTTGCACATACTTTGGATAGTTCTTCTACAGCAATGGCATAAGCTATGTCATCTCCCCCGGCTCCACCATATTCAACAGGAAAAGGAATCCCCATCATGTGGTATCTTGCCATTTTTTCTACTGTTTCCCTCGGAAATCTACCAGTTTCATCGATTTCCGCAGCAATAGGTTTTACTTCATTTTCTGCAAATTCCCTCATAACGGTTCTTATCATTTCCTGCTCTTTCGACAATTTGAAATCCATATTCATCCCTCCCTAATTTGAAACCACAGTTCTGTAACTATATTATAGAACATTTGGTAAGCTTTTTCCATATAAATTGTTAAATTTTTCACCTTATACTTGATAGATTTCCTTAACATCTTTTGTTTTCTACATAACAAATGCCTATAATACCAGGTTTTATCCCGATATTATAGGCACACATAAAACAAGTATTTAGAAAAATGGAAATTATGAGTAAATTCAGTACATTGAATTGATAGAATTTTCTCAATCATCTGCCATTATCCTCTTACATAGTCTTGTTTATTATTTAAAAAATAGGAAAGAGTAAATAAGGATTCATTTAAATGAACATTTTCAATTACCACATCATCGTCTACTTTTAGATCGGCAGGTGCAAAATTCCAAATACCCTTTATGCCGCTTTTGATGTAGATATCTGCAATGTCTTGTGCACTCTCTTTTGGAGTAGTTATAATTCCTATTTCAACATCATTTTCCTTTATGAAATCTTCCATCTCATCTACATCTTTTATTTCAATATCTCTTATCTTTAATCCTATAAACTTAGGATTTTTATCAAACATAGCAAGAACCTTAAATCCTGCTTCTTCAAATCCTTTATAATTGGCTACCGCTTGACCTAAATTACCTGCTCCTGCGATTACGGTATTATATGTTTTATCCAATCCTAATATCTTTCCTAATTGGCTGTGTAACTCTTCTACGTTGTAACCATAACCCTGCTGCCCAAATCCTCCGAAGTTATTCAAATCCTGTCTAATCTGAGAGGCGGTAAAACCAGTTAACTTACTTAACTCTTGAGAACTGATCCTATTAATTCCCTTTCTTATTAAATCCCCCAGATATCTATAGTATTTAGGCAACCTTCTTATTACGGTTATGGATACCCTATTTTCTCTGTCCATTTTCACACCCCTTCTAATCCTTATTTGAATCCAGTATCTATCATTGTAACATTTTTGATATTAATTAGTCAATTATTAGGCTATATACCCATTTTTGGATAATAACTTAACATTTATTTTTAATTTTCCATAGATAATTTTATCCATTTTGTAAGAATAATAACCTATGAATATTATTATATATTTCACTAATAATAATATTAAAACTAGAAGGAGGATATTATGGCTAGTAAAGAACAATTAAGAAAGATTGCTATCTATTGTGATTCCTATAAGCCAAGGGGTGACCATTCCTTAAACATAAGCTCAAAGCTTTATGATGAAAAATTCGAAAGCTGCGAAAACTGTTCCCATTTTACCAAAGAAGGTAAATGCGATTTAGATTTAATAGATAAGGTTTTATCTAGTCTTGCAATGGAGGAAGATTTAATGAAATAGTGTAAAGCTAGGCTAGGCAAATTGTAAATAGCGACAGTAACCCTATGGTTATAAATTTTGAATTGTGAATTACTACTGTTTAGCTCATTCCTTCGGCTAGGTGATTCCTAGGCGAGCTGGGAATAAGGGCTCGCCGTTAAAAGACTTGGGACAAGGAGTCGGAACTAATGTCATACTGGGATAAGGCACATAATATATGAAAGGATAAAATATGACATGGCTAATTAAGCCATACCATATTTAATTTGCTCCAACTCTTCCGACATCTCCATTGTTTTTTCAAACCCCATTGCCTGTAGAATATCCTGAATATTAGTTTGAAAGTCTAAATAGGTTAAGGCTGTTAAGCCTTCATTTAAAGTTAGAAGTCCATTTTCAACTGCCTTTTCTATAAAATGTAATTGCTCTAGTAGATTGGCGTCTTCTTTTGCATATTTTATGGAATCTAATATAGCTTTCTTTGTAGAATAAACAAACTTTATTGCCCCTTTTACTTTCTTCTCTTTTCTTAATATATCCCTTAACCTCTCTTTATCATCAGGATTAGAAATTGCAAATACCATAGTATTATTTATGTGCATTACAGGCACTATTAGGTTTTCAATTAAGAAATCTGACCCCCAATATTCTATGCTATCCTTAGACACTATACTAGAAGATATATCCAAATAGAATTCCTTGTTTATTTTACATAAGGATATTAATACATCTTCCTCAGAAACAATTTCTTCTTCTACAAGTATTTCTCCTAGCCTAACATTTTTCTTTTTTGATTTTTCTAGTGCATAGTTCAATTTTTCTGGTGATATTAAGTTTTCATGTAATAGGATATCGCCCAGTGTTCTTCTGAATGTTTTTAACACCCTAGGTTCTAAGAATTCATGCTCTGTTTTGCTCCATCTTGGCCTTTTCTTTTTAATTTTAGAATTGGAGCCAAACAAGCGCATTTTCCAAGCCCGCAATGTTGCATGGAAATTTATCATATTTCCAATAAACATTCTAAAAGGAAACAAAGGCGGCAATAAGACACTTATAAAAGCGCTCTTGTAGCCATATACATTTTTTACAGCCCTTCCCCGTACAACTTGTCTTTCAACCATCATTATTGTTATCAGTATCATTAAATACCAAGATAAGCTAAAACGGGGAAACATTGTTGGAAGATGGAAAGACGTAGCTAGCAAGAAATAAAAGAAGATTCCATATCCTACTCCTAATAATAGATTCCCAAATTTAGCTTTCCAATCCTTGTATAGGCTATATTTACTTCTAAGGGATAATGTTTTATTCTTTAATATATCTGGCAATTTAAAAGACTGCATGGTAATGCCATATATCCATCTAGTTTTCTGCCTTACGGCTGCCCTGTAGGTGGATGGAAATATGCTCCTTGTAGAAATAAACTCCCTTCTCACTTCCCCATCCCCAGTAAGCCTTTCCACTCCCTCCAGTACATAATGAAGGTGATAGCCTTTTAACTTTAACATCAGAGAAAATTTATAATCCTCTGTTAAGCTGCCTACTGGAAATATATTGTGATCTGGGAAGCTATCTAGGATTTCCCTTGAAATAGCAAAGCCTGTCCCAGCAGAAGGCACAAAAGAACCTGTAGTATTTCTAGCCACTAACATAGTATAATGGTTTTCTGCAAACTCGTCGGCATAGGTTCCTGAAACCATGTTTTTAAAAATATTTTTCAACCTAGGCATCTTTTGTAATGGGAATACTGGCATTTGTATGGCATCATGATAATTTAATAAATAATTTTCTACCAATAATTCATATGGATGGACAACATCCTCAGAATCATGTATTACTATTCCCTTAAACCTAATACCCCTATCCCTTTCAAAGGATAATATATTTTTAATAACATTGTTTATATTATCAGCCTTTGAACTAGGACCATCTAATACATGGACAACTTTGTGAACATTATCATATTTCTTAGACAGCCTATCAGCTATATGTAGGGTTGCAGGGTCATTAGGATATACCCCTAAAAAGACATGATACATGGCATCTGGGTAGTGATTTGTATCTATTAAATGGTCTACTACATCTTCTAATACGTCCTCTTCACGATAAGCGGCAATTATGATAGCTAGTAGGCCAGGAACAGTATCTCTTAACTCCTTGTATGTTATAACCTTGTCATCTTTATCAGCCCTAATGGACTTGAATAATATATAAATATCCCATATAAAATCATCTATACTTATTAGTATAAGTATTATAACAAATACTAAGCCAATATAATAAACCATATAAGACTCTCTCCCCCTGGAATTTTTAATTTAATATCAATATTACATCATTCTTCATAGTCTGTCAATTTATTTCTTTATGGGACACAATGTCTGATCTCCTGTCCCATAAGCCCAAGGGTGACTGCCGCAATTCACAATTTACGGCCTTTACATGGCACCAAGGTCTCCTCTTTAAAAGGTCTAGTTTTTTTGATAGAATAAAGCTATGGAGATTTTAGAATTTTTATATAAAGTATATAAGAGGTAGGAGATCGGATATGATTATTTTGTCATGTAACAGCATTTATAAATCCTATGTAGTAGATATGATACTAGAAGATATTAGTTTTAATATAGAAGATGGGGATAAAATTGGGCTAGTAGGCCTTAATGGTTCGGGAAAAACCACCCTATTGGATGTCTTAGTTGGAGAAACCCCTATGGATAGAGGGGATATATATATTAGGAAGGATTTAAATATAGGGTATTTAAAGCAGCATGCCAAATTAGATAGCCAAAATACCATCTTCGATGAATGTCTTTTGGTCTTTAAGCCCTTGATGGATATGGAAGCAAGGCTAAGGGAATTGGAAAAAGGGATAGGCCATGAGGGGGCTAAAGGCCAATCAGAAAAATTGGATAAGCTGATGAATGAGTATTCTCACCTGCTTGAGAAATTTGATGAATTGAATGGCTATGGATATAGAAGCGAGATCAAGGGAGTTTTAAAAGGCCTTGGATTTAAGGAAGATGAATTTGACAAGTCGGTTAATGTATTAAGCGGTGGTCAAAAAGCAAGACTTTCCTTGGCCAAGCTATTGTTGGAAAAACCTGATCTCCTCTTATTAGACGAGCCTACCAACCACTTGGATATAGATGCCATCAATTGGCTTGAATCCTATCTAAAAGAGTATAAAGGGGCCGTTTTAGTCATTTCCCACGATAGATATTTCCTGGATAATCTGGTTAATAGGATATTCCATCTGGAAAATAGGAAACTTAAGGTTTATAACACCAACTATTCTAAGTTTATGGAAAGAAGGAAAAAGGAACTGGAAGTTCTTAAAAAGACCTATGAGAATCAACAGAAGGAAATCAAAAGGCAGGAAGAAATTATCAATCGTTTCTCCAATTATGGCGATAGAAGGTACATTAAGCAGGCCCAGAGTAGGCAGAAATTGTTGGATAGGATGAAGACCGTAGACAAGCCTATGGATAGTAAAAGGATGAAAATTACCTTTGAACCCAAGGTTAAAAGCGGTAGGGATGTGCTAAGGGTTGAAGGACTAGGCAAATCCTTCGATGATTTTAAACTACTTGAGGATATCAATTTTACCATCTATAGGGGGGAAAAGGTAGGTTTAATTGGCCCTAATGGAATAGGAAAGACCACCCTATTTAAGATGATTCTAGGCCAAATCCCACATGATGAAGGAGAAATCATCCTAGGCCACCATGTTCATATAGGCTATTTTGACCAAGAGCAGACAAATCTCAACCTGAATAATACGGTAATAGATGAGATATGGGATGAAAACCCAAAATTGGACCACTATCAGATTAGGACCATCCTTAGCCGATTCATGTTCATAGGGGATGATATTTTCAAGGAAATAGAAGAACTAAGCGGTGGTGAAAGGGGCAGGTTAGCCCTTTTAAAATTGATGCTTTCCAAAGCCAATTTCCTCATGATGGATGAGCCTACCAACCATCTGGACATTTATTCTAAGGAAGTATTAGAGGATGCCCTTAATGATTATGAGGGAACCCTATTGGTAATTTCTCACGATAGATACTTTTTGAATAGGGTTGCAGATAAGATTTTAGAATTGACGGAAGAGGGAATTGTTGAATACCTAGGAAATTACGATTATTATCTAGAAAAGAAGAATCAAGTAGAATTTGAAGAAGAAGAGGATTTTAAGACAAAAACCCAGATTAAATTGGAAAGGAAAAAAGAACGCGAAAGATTGGCCTTAGAGAAGAAAAAAAGGGAAGAAATTTTAAAGCTTGAAAAATCAATAGAGGACAAGGAAAGTAGAATTGAAGAATTGGATAAACTCCTATGCGACCCAGAACTTTACGATGATCCGAATAGAGTAGTTGAATTAACTAAGGAAAGGGAAGGGCTAGAAGGGGAATTGGAACTTCTATATGACAAATGGATAAAAATGACAGAGTTTTAGTATCCCCAGCTTTTCCCCACTTTATACACAGAATCCACAACTTTATCCACAAGAGTTTGTCCCATTTTTTAGCCTTTAAATAGTTATTTCCACATTATCCACATATATTTATGGTAAACTTCCTCATTTCATGACGTTTTTGTGGAGATATTGTTGATAATTATCATTTTAACTCTAAATTTGGCTCAACATTCAGGCTTAAGTCGGATATATTTCCAGCTATATAGTTGAAATAGGCTGCCGAACCTATCATGGCTGCGTTGTCGGTACAGAGTATTCTGGAAGGATAATAGACCCTAATGCCTTCTTCTCTTCCCCTCTTTTCCATTAGATCGCGTAGTCCTTCATTAGCTGCTACTCCACCAGCCATCACTATCTTGTCGGATTTTCTCTCCTTTGCTAACCTAATGGACTTTTCCACAAGGACTTCTATTACCGCCTGTTGAAAACTAGCTGCCACATCTTCCACTACTATATCTTCACCTTTTTGCTTAGCTGAGTTTAGATAATTTAAAACTGCTGTCTTTAATCCACTGAAACTAAAATCATAGCTATCAGCTTCTAAGAATACCCTGGGAAAATCTACAGCAGCTGCATCTCCCTTTTTGGATAACTTATCGATTATAGGCCCTCCAGGATAGGATAATCCTAGGGCTCTGGCTACCTTATCGAAGGCTTCCCCAGCTGCATCATCTCTTGTACGGCCCACCATTTCATACTTGGTATATCCTTCAACTTGGACTAAATAGGTATGGCCTCCCGATACTATTAGGCAGGTGAAGGGTGGTTGTAAATCCTTAAATTCTATATAGTTAGCACAAACATGCCCTTCTATGTGGTTTACGCCTATCAGGGGCTTATTCAAGCCATAGGCTATGGCTTTAGCGCTGGATATGCCTACCAATAAGGCACCTACCAAACCTGGTCCTTGGGTTACTCCCACCAGGTCTACATCCTTGAAGCTAACCCCTGCTTCATCCAAGGCCTGTTGGATTATGATATTGATATTCTCTATATGCTTTCTGGATGCCACCTCTGGCACCACTCCCCCAAACTTTTTATGGATTTCAATTTGGGAGGATATTATATTGGATAAAACTTCCCTGCCATTTCTCAATACAGCACAGGAAGTCTCATCACAGGAAGTCTCTATTGCCAATGTTATAATATCTTCATTCATAGTTTCACCTCTTAGATTAAATACTTTTCCACATAATAATTGCATCTTCGTTATTATCCTGATAATAATTAGGCCTTATCCCGTACTCTATAAAGCCGTACTTCTTATATAAGGATTTGGCTACCTCATTAGACTTACGCACCTCTAGGGTCATGGCCCTTATATTTCTATCTATGCATAATTGGATTAGCCCTTCTAAAAGGGCCTTGCCTAAGCCTAAGCCTCGGTACTTTTTATCGACAGCAATGTTGGTTATGTGGGCTTCATCTATTATAAGCCATATGCCTCCATAACCTGCAACCTCACCATCTACTAGGACCACTATATATTTAGCCAGTAGATTTTTGGTAAGTTCTAATAAAAAGGCCTCCCTGGACCAAGGAGGATGAAAGGTTTCATTCTCGATTTCCATTACCCGATCTAAATCCTCTTCTCTCATTTCACGAATGGATATCTCCATATTAGCCTTCCCTCTTTCTTATGTCTTGTTGAGCTTGAGATTCCTTTAAATATATTGGAACAAGGTTATAATAATTATGTTCAATTTCATCCTTCTTTATAAGGGCAAGTTCAGCAATACTTGCAGCCCTAGGGCTGTTTAAACTTATAGGAGCAAATTCCACCCTATCCTTAAGCTTATCCTTTATTTTATCCCTGTAAAGGGAAGCACCATTCCCATTTACCACAATATTAGTATGCTCCTTATCCAACAATTCTAATAATTCATCCATATCCATAGTAGTGGGGTCTAATAAGCTTTTAAGCCTTTGTCCGTCCTTTTTATATATGGCTGTATATACCCTATTTCTCCTAGCGTCTATCATTGGCACTATGATACCAGAATGGACTATATTAAAGGCCAGTCCTTCTAGAGTAGAAATACCTACAACTGGCTTATCCAACACATGGGCTAGGGATTTTACAGTAGCAATACCAATTCTAAGTCCTGTAAAAGAGCCCGGCCCAATAGAGGCTGCAAATAAATCTATATCCGATATTTCAAGCTTTAAATTATCCATTATCTCCTTTACCATGGGTATTAAGTTCTCCG
Source organism: Tissierellia bacterium (assembly GCA_012728595.1). Taxonomy (GTDB): domain Bacteria; phylum Bacillota; class Clostridia; order Tissierellales; family Tepidimicrobiaceae; genus Tepidimicrobium. Next base: position 927 of record JAAYEU010000073.1, on the reverse strand, counting down.
AATGGGACATATCCTGGTTTAGTGAAAACTCTCCTAATAGCCTTTCCTCATCTAATACAGCACAGGTGGCCATCATGGTTGATGTATCGATTGCTAATACCTTCAATTTAAATTCAACTCCCTAACTATTTTTTCAAACCTTTCTCCTTTTCCAGAAAGGCTTACAATCCTTTCATCCAATTCCTTACCCTTCTCTATATTAATATTTATCCTTTCCTCAGGTAAAATATTCTCTATCTTATCTCCCCATTCAACTATAGTTACCCCGTTGGAATAGAAATAATCTTCATAACCTAAATCCAATAAATCATCTGCGCCTTCCAATCTATATACATCGAAGTGATATAGCATGACCCTGCCCCTATACTCATTGATTAGGGTGAAGGTTGGACTTGTGATATAATCGGCAACTCCTAATCCAAGGCCTATGGATTTGGTAAGGGTAGTCTTTCCAGCTCCCAGATCCCCTGTTAAGGAGATTAAATCTCCAGCTTGTAGAAGACTTCCCAACTTCTTACCAAACTCTTCCGTTTCCTCTAATCCCTTTAATACTATCTTAACCATAAAATCAACCTTCCTATTCTTGAACTAAATAATATTATAACATGGAGTTTATCAATTCACAATTCACAATGCACAGTGCACAGTGCACAATTATTTGAGGTCTAGCTCTGAGGACTTTTGATAAGGGCAGGCTTTGATGTCTTAAGATTTTTCGATAAGGTCATGATGATGGCTTTTACTTACGGATAGCTTATGTCTATTTATTAAATTACATACATAACAAACAAAAAAGAAGCTATGTTTTAGCTTCGATTTAAAATTTTATAATTAATAATTCCTTATATGTAGTCTAATATCTTTAAAATTCTATTGTATATGTTGGAAAGTTAGAATTTTATCATCTAGTGGAATTTTTCTTATGCT
>JAAYEU010000072.1 GCA_012728595.1 Tissierellia bacterium | reverse complement strand
GTTTAATGTACAAATTTTACTCTTGTAATAATAAGAGGAATAACTATAATAAAATAGCAAAAATTAAAAAACGCCAGATTAATAAGTATCTGGCGCTTAATATTTTTATTAGCATGCTTTGTAATTGTAGTAATAATAATTGTGTAGTTACAAATAAGTTTGCTCACTGAGTGACAAAGTTTGCTCGTGTTGAAATGTAGTTGTTGCAAGGCTTCTCGCTGTTTCTTCCCTTGTAGTGACAAAGTTTGCTCTCGGGTTTTATTACCTTAAAAAATATAAAAAAATATATAAAAAATGAGAAAATGACAAGCGAGTTTGCTCGTGAGCAGTGAAGAATGACAAAGTTTGCTCATGGAAGGTTTACTCATAAAATGAGTATTTATACGCAGGGTATAACCTACAGGAGGAAATATCGAAACCACCTACACATACGAATTATACAGGCTTACGAGGGATTAAAACTGCTGCGGATTTAATAATTTATACATTCTTATATGCTTTTTTACACAACAAAAAACCGCCAAAGGGAATTCTCCCCCTGACGGTTGGCGATTGCGATAAGCAAACTTTGTAATTGTAAACAAACTCGTGTGTAATGAAACACCAATTATCTCTTGGAGAATTGAGGTGCTCTTCTTGCTTTTTTAAGACCGTATTTCTTTCTCTCTTTCATTCTTGGATCCCTTGTTAAGAAGCCAGCCTTCTTTAATACAGGCTTTAATTCCTCATTGAAGTTTACTAGAGCCCTTGAAATACCGTGCCTAATAGCTCCAGCCTGGCCAGTAAATCCACCGCCTTTAACATTTACAAATACATCAAATTTATCCAATGTATCGGTTAAAACTAAAGGCTCTTTAACTATAACTTTTAATGTATCGTAATCGAAATATTCATCCATGTCTCTTCTATTTATAATGATATTACCTGTACCTGGTAATAATCTAACTCTAGCTACTGAGGTCTTTCTTCTTCCTGTTCCTATATATTGTACATTAGCCACTTACAGTCCTCCCTTCTTTAGGCTCAATTAAAATTCATATACTTCTGGCTTTTGAGCCTGATGATTATGTTCAGGTCCGCTATATACCTTTAATTTCTTGATCATTTTTCTTCCAAGCCTATTCTTTGGTAGCATTCCTCTAACAGCTAAATGGATAGCTTTTTCTGGGTTCTTTTCCATCAATCTCCTATATGGTATAGCTTTTAATCCACCAGGATAGCCTGTATGATATCTATATTCTTTCTGGTCCAATTTTTTTCCAGTCAATTTCACCTTGTCTGCATTAACTATTATTACAAAATCCCCAGTGTCTACATGAGGTGTATATGTGGGTTTATTCTTTCCTCTTAGTATGGAAGCTACTTCTGAAGCCAGTCTACCCAATACTTTTCCTTCTGCATCTATCAAATACCATTTTCTTTCTACTTCGTTTGGCTTAGCCATATAGCTCTTCATCCTGTTCCCTCCTTATTCCAACGTTTGGTTATAAAAAGTTCCGGGGCTTTTTAAACACTCTAATATATTCTAATACAAGGAATTATCAATGTCAATACGTATTTTTCAAGTATTTGTTTAATTTAATCAATAGAAAACTCTAGTTAAATAAAGCCCTTGGGGAGGGGCTGTGTGCCCTGCTAACTGCCTATTTTTTGACTCTAATATTTGAGGAATTTTGTCTGCCTTAATCCTCTCCCTTCCTATGTCTACTAAGGTTCCTATTATTATCCTAATCATATTATATAGAAAGCCATTTCCTTCTATAGTAAATACCATTAGGTCCTCTTTATGTTCTAAGTAGAATTTGCTAACAGTCCTAACGGTGGACTTTACACTACTATTAGACGCCATAAAGGCTTTAAAATCGTGAGTACCTATAAAATATTTGATTCCCTTCTCCATCTCCTTATAGTTTAAGGACCAAGGGACATGGTAGGCATAATTCCTATACAATGGATTCCTAATCTTTCCATTGTAGATACAATACCTATACCTTTTTCCAAGGGCATGATATCTGGAATGAAAGTCTATATCGACTTCTTCCGATTCTATTATGCTTATGTCCTCAGGTAATATACTGTTTAATGCAAGCTTGAACCTGTCGGCAGGTATCCTAGAGCTAGTTAGGAAGTTTGCTACCTGTCCTAATGCATGTACTCCCTTGTCCGTCCTTCCCGAACCGATTAAATTCACCTTTTCACTAGTAACCTTATTAATTGCCTTTTCTATTTGTTCTTGAATGCTATTGCTATTGTTTTGTCTCTGCCAACCGCTATAATTAGTGCCATCATATTGAATCGTAAGCTTAATATTTCTCATAGCACTACCTCTTACATCAATTGAATATACCTGTTGATAATTATAAATCCAAAAAACAGGCCCATAGAAATAAAGGTTAGTACATCTTTATGGTTTAATTTTAATTCGTTTAATCGAGTTCTATGTTCTCCGCCTCGATAACACCTAGCTTCCATGGCTATTGCTAATTCATCTGCCCTTCTAAAGGCATTTATGAACAAGGGTACTAGTAGAGGAACCAGATTCCTTGCCCTATTTATAATATTTCCACTTTCAAAATCGGCCCCCCTAGCCATCTGAGCTTTCATAATCTTATCCGTTTCCTCCATTAGGGTGGGTATAAATCTTAAAGCTATAGTCATCATCATAGCTAGTTCATGGGCTGGTAATCCAATCCTTTTGAAAGGGGACAACAGTTTTTCTATCCCGTCAGTAAGGGCTATGGGTGAGGTGGTAAGGGTTAGCAAGGATGTTCCAGTTATTAAGAATATCAGCCTTAGAGCCATAAAAACTGCTTGACTAAGACCTTCTTTTGTAATGGTCAAGGGCCCAATTTGGAATAGGACTTCTCCCTTAGTCAACAATACATTTATGATAAAGGTTATTCCTATTATCATTATTAGGGGTTTTAATCCCTTTAACACTAGTTTAAAGGGCACTTTTGATAGCCAAACGGAAAGGAGTATAAAAGCTAATATGAGCAAATAGGGCTTAAAGGTCTTTATAAAAAATAGCGACACTATAAACATCATTATTATCAATATCTTTATCCTAGGGTCTAGTTTATGGATAAATGTATCCCCTGGAAAATATTGACCTATAGTAATATCCTTAAGCATTTCCTCTTCTCCTTAAAAAATTTATTATTTCATCCTTGGCTTCCTCCACCGTTAGTACTATATCCTTTACCTGATTTCCTCTTTTTCTATATTCTCTCATAAAGGATGTGATTTGTGGTATTCCCAAGCCTAGCTGGACTAATTTTTCAGCTTGCTTGAATATTTCTCTAGTTTCACCTTCCATAGCTACTTTCCCTTTATGCATTACCACTATTCGGTTAACAAGCTTTGCTATATCCTCCATGCTATGGGAAACTAGAATAATGGTTATACCCTCCTTGTGTAATAGCTCTAGCCTTCCTAGTATCTCATCCCTTCCCCTTGGGTCTAATCCTGCTGTTGGTTCATCCAGGATTAATACCTTGGGCTTCATGGCTAAAACGCCAGCAATGGCCACCCTTCTTTTCTGTCCTCCACTTAATTCAAAGGGAGATCTATCCTTAAATCTTTCGTAATCTAATCCCACCAATCCCATGGCTTTTTTGACCCTCTCTTCAACTTCTTCTTCCTTTAATCCTAAATTTTTAGGCCCAAAGGCTATATCTTTATATATGGTCTCCTCAAATAGCTGATGTTCTGGATATTGGAATACTAAACCTACCTTTTGACGAATTTCCTTTAAATCGGTATCCTTCGAAGTTATGTCCCTTCCATCTACTATTATTTTTCCAGATGTAGGCTTCAAAAGCCCGTTTAAATGTTGAACCAGGGTAGATTTACCAGACCCTGTGTGACCTATGAGTCCAACAAAATCTCCATCATTTATGCATAGACTTACATCATCCAAAGCCTTCTTCTCAAAAGGAGTATTTGGACTATAGACATGGTTTACATTTTCTAATTTTATAATCATAAGGCCTTCACCAATTCCTCTATTGTCAATATATTGGTTGGAACCTGAATACCTTCTTTCCGCAATTCGTAGGCTAGTTCAGTTACTTGAGGAACATCTAAACCTAAACTCTTTACTCTTTCTACCTGACTAAATATCTCTCTAGGACTGCCTTCCATAACTATTTTCCCCTGTTCCATTATAAGTATTCTATCGGCTTCTACTGCTTCATCCATAAAGTGGGTTATGTGGACTATGGTCTTTCCCTCTTCCTTATTAAGCTTCTTAATTGTATCTATTATCTCAACTCTACCGTTTGGGTCTAACATGGCAGTAGGCTCATCTAATATTATGCATTCAGGCCTCATTGCAAGAATCCCAGCAATTGCTACCCTTTGTTTCTGGCCTCCAGAAAGCAGATGGGGAGCATGTTTTTTATACTCGGTCATCTCCACTATTTCCAGTGCTTCATCTACCCGTTTTCTTATCTCTTCAGGGGGGATGCCCTGATTTTCTGGGCCAAAAGCCACGTCTTCTTCGACTATGGTTGCTACTATCTGATTATCTGGATTTTGAAATACCATACCAGCAGTCTGCCTAATTTCCCAGATTTTATCCTCATCCTTAGTATTCATATCTTTTACATATACATCCCCTTCAGTAGGCAATAAGAGTCCATTCATAAGTTTTGCTAAGGTAGATTTGCCAGAACCATTATGCCCTAATACTACCAAATATTCGCCTTTTTTCACGGATAGATCTATCCCTTCTACTGCCTTTAACTGACCGCCTTCAACCATGGAATTATATTCAAATGTGACATTTTCTAATCTTATTATCTCATTCGACATTTTTATCTCCTAGCCTTTATTTATTCATACTATCTAATATAGCGTAAGCCAATTCCATTGACAATGGACATATTATGATTGACAATTAATTGAGTTTTCCTACATTCATCGATAGACTTCAATAACAAGGATAAATGGAAAAAAGGGACTAAGTATTTACAATGAAGACTTAAGTCTTCTCTACTTAATCCCCTATCATCTATACTAATTCTAAAATTGCCATTTCTGAGCCGTCTCCTCTACGAGGACCTAGCTTTAATATTCTAGTATATCCGCCATTTCTATCTGCATAATTGGGAGCAATTTCGTCAAATAATTTCTTTACTACGTCTTCATCGTAAATATATGCTAATACTTGTCGTCTAGCATGTAAATCTCCTCGTTTACCAAGGGTTATCATCTTTTCAGCCATTCTTCTAGTCTCTTTGGCTCTTGTAAGTGTAGTTTCAATCCTTCCATGTTTTAAAAGGCTTGTAACTTGATTTCTTAACATCGCTTTTCTATGATCTGTACGGCGACCAAGCTTTCTTAATGTAGCCATATCTCTCCCTCCTTCATATCCTGCTAATCATCTATTTCCTTTAAGGTCAATCCCAATTCAGCAAGCTTCTCTTGAATTTCCTCTAAGGATTTCTTACCAAGATTTCTAACCTTCATTAAATCATCTGTAGTTTTTTGAGTTAGTTCATCTACTGTATTTATGCCAGCTCTCTTTAGACAGTTGTAACTTCTAACTGATAGGTCTAATTCTTCCACTGTCATTTCTAGTACCTTCTCTTTTTTGTCTTCTTCTTTTTCTACCATAATCTCTACTTCGCTGACATGTTCAGTTAAACCTACAAATAAATTTAGATGTTCTGTAAGTATCTTTGCCCCTAAAGACGTTGCTTCCTCAGGGGTTATAGAACCATCAGTCCATACTTCAAGTGTTAATTTGTCGTAATCTGTAAATTGTCCTACCCTTGTATCTTCTACCCAGAAATTCACCTTTTCCACAGGAGTAAAAGAAGAGTCTATTGGGATTACCCCTACAGATTGACCTTCCTTTTTATTTCTTTCCGCAGTATTATATCCCCTGCCCTTGATCATTTCAAGTTCCATATAAAGTTTGCCATCTTCGTTTACAGTAGCAATATAGTGATCTTTGTTGATTATCTCAATATCAGGTGGAGTAATAATATCACCTGCTGTTACTACCTGTGGTCCTTCTACCTCTAATCTAAGGGTTACTGGTTCATCTGAATACATCTTCGCAGTTATTCCCTTGATGTTTAATATCATCTCTGGAACATCTTCTAATACACCTGGTACCGTAGAAAATTCATGTAATACACCTTGAATCTTTATAGAGGATACGGCTGCCCCTGGTAAGGATGATAAGAGTACCCGTCTTAATCCATTCCCTAAGGTAGTTCCATATCCCCTTTCAAGAGGTTCTACTATAAATTTCCCGTAAGTGTTATCTTCACTTACTTCTACAACCTCTATTCTTGGTTTTTCAATTTCTATCATTAACATTAACCCTCCTTGTGTTATTTTTATTAAAGGATGAGGGTGACTGATTCTATTACCTATTACTTAGAATACAACTCTACTATTAGATGTTCTTCTATTGGAATATCGATATCTTCTCTAGTAGGCTCAGCTACTATTCTGCCCCTATATTCTTCTGGACTTGCTTCTAACCACCTTACGGTATTACCTCTATGTTTTTCTATTAGTTCTTTAAACTTAGAGCTGCTTCTACTTTTGTCTTTTACTTCGATTACATCTCCAACTTTTAAGATTGTGGATGGTATGTCAACTTTATTACCATTAATTGTGAAGTGACCATGTCTAACCAGTTGTCTTGCTTCTGCTCTAGAAGAAGCAAATCCAAGTCTGTATACTACATTATCAAATCTAAGTTCCAATAATTTAAGCAGGTTTTCCCCTGTTATTCCTGGCATCTTGTCTGCTCTATCGAAATATTTTCTCATTTGAGATTCTTGGATTCCATAGAATCTACGAACTTTTTGTTTTTCCCTTAACTGTAAACCATATTCGGTTACTTTCTTTCTTGACTGTCCATGTTGTCCTGGAGCATAGTTTCTCCTAGTAACTGGACATTTATCAGTATAGCATTTATCTCCTTTTAGATATAATTTTTGTCCTTCTCTACGACATAATCTACATACTGGACCTGTATATCTAGCCATCTATCCTTACACCTCCTATATTAAACTCTCCTACGTTTTGGTGGCCTACATCCATTGTGTGGTATTGGAGTAACGTCTTTTATTAAACTAACTTCCAAACCTGTTGCTTGAAGGGATCTTATAGCTGCCTCCCTTCCTGAACCAGGACCTTTTACGTATACTTCAACAGTTTTTAATCCATGTTCCATAGCCTTTTTTGCCGCTTCTTCCGCAGCTTGTTGAGCTGCAAAAGGAGTGGATTTTCTTGATCCTTTAAAACCTAATTGGCCGGCACTTGCCCATGAAATAACATTTCCTTGTAAGTCCGTTAAAGTTACCATAGTGTTATTAAAGGTAGATGTAATATGGGCTTGACCTCTTTCTATATTTTTACGCTCTCTTCTTCTAACACGAGTAGCTCTAGCTTTTCTTGCTGCCACTTAACTTCCCTCCTTTATACGCCTCTATTTTTTCTTACCTATCATTCTCTTAGGACCTTTTCTAGTTCTTGCATTAGTCTTCGTTCTTTGTCCTCTTACTGGAAGTCCTCTCCTATGCCTAATTCCTCTATAACAATTAATTTCTCTTAATCTCTTTAAATTCATTGAAATTTCTCTTCTTAAATCCCCTTCAACTTGATAGCCGTCGATTATATTCCTAATAGCATTAACTTCAGCTTCTGTCAAGTCCTTCACTCTTGTGTTTGGATCTACATTTGCTTTCTTTAATATCTCATTGGATCTAGACCTACCTATTCCAAATATATAGGTTAAAGCAATTTCTACTCTTTTATCTCTAGGTAAGTCAATACCTGCAATTCTTGCCATTAAAATTCACACCTCCTAAGGTCTATTGATTAAAGTGATATCCGAATTAACCTTGCTTTTGCTTATGCCTTGGATTTTCACAAATTACCATTACTCTGCCTTTTCTTCTGATTACCTTACATTTCTCACATATCTTCTTTACCGATGGTCTTACCTTCATCTGATTTCCCTCCTATGCTACTTGTTTCGCCAGGTTATTCTACCTCTTGTTAAATCGTAAGGTGATAATTCCACTGTTACTTTGTCTCCAGGAAGTATTCTAATATAGTTCATCCTTAACTTTCCGGAAATATGTGCTAAGATTTCATGCTCATTATCCAACCTTACTTTAAAAATGGCATTTGGTAGGGCTTCTACTACCGTACCTTCAACTTCAATAACATCTTTTTTAGACATTAAGTTATCGAACCTCCTATTTTACCGATTTTACACACTCTCATTGAAAGGTTCTAACAATCTCCTAATATAGGCATTATTAATTTCAATATTGCTGTCCAGCTTCTGCTTCAGTTCCTCTAATACCGTATTATAAACCGTTAGATGTTTTACCTTTTTTTTCTTTGGTTTTTCTAGCCTTCTTAAGTCGCCGTCAACCACTAAAACATGTTTATCGTCTAAGATCTCTAACACCAGGAAAACTCTACCCTTATCACGACCAGCTCTCGACTTAACCACCTGTCCGATGGATAGGTCGCTAGTTAAATCCATTAAGTTCACCTCTTTAAATACCTTTAGTAGATGAGCTGTCATATTGCCAAGGGAGAAAGGCATTGCCTTTCTCTAAACTAAGCTTCCAAAGAATCCACTATGTCTTGGAAAATTGATTCTATTGATTTAGAGCCATCTATATTTAATATTAACCCTTTTTTAGTATAATAATCAATTAATGGTTTTGTTTGTTCAGTATATACTTGGATTCTCTTTTCTATGGTCTCTTTAGTATCATCATCTCTTTGGAATAGCCTGCCACCACATTTATCGCATACATCTTCTTCCTTTGGTGGGCTGAACTTTATATGGTAGGTAGCACCACATTCTTTACAAACTCGCCTACCTATAGCCCTTTCTATTAATACTTCCTTTTCTACATCTATATTTATTACTCTTGTAAGCTCTAGGCCCATATCCTTTAGTACTTCATCCAAGGCTTCACCCTGGCTTAGGGTCCTAGGAAAGCCATCTAGAAGGAAGCCTTTTTTACAATCATCTTCTAAAAGTCTATTCTTCACAATGGATATTACTAAATCATCTGGTACCAATAAACCCTTATCCATATATGATTTAGCTTTTAGACCTAATTCCGTACCCTTTTTTATATTTTCTCTAAAGATATCTCCCGTTGAAATATGGGGAATATCATATCTTTTTACTATAGCCGATGCTTGAGTGCCTTTACCTGCACCAGGAGGTCCTAGTAGTATTAATCTCATCTAATCAGCCCCTATAATTTATTTCAAGAACCCTTTATAATGTCTCATCAACATTTGTGATTCGATTTGTCTCACAGTTTCAAGGGCAACTCCAACTACTATTATAATAGCCGTTCCACCAAAATTGATGTTCATCTTAAATATATGGGATAATATTATTGGTAAAGATGCTATTATGGCTAAGGATATAGCACCTACAAAGGTTATTCTCGATATTACCCTGTTTAAATAATCGGAAGTAGGTTTCCCTGGTCTAATCCCTGGAATAAATCCACCGTATTGTTGTAGATTCTTAGCATATTCAACTGTGTTGAATTGAACTGCTGTATAAAAATATGTGAAGAACACTATTAAAATCACATTCAATATAGAGTAGACCCATATTCCCACACTGCCTTGTACTGTCAGGTACTTAGTTATCCATTCTGAAGGCTCCCCTTTAAAGAAAAGAGCCAATGTTTGTGGGAAAGCTAATAATGAAGTTGAGAATATTACAGGAATAACTCCTGCCATAGAAACCTTTAGGGGTATATGGGAGCTTTGTCCTCCATACATCTTTCTACCTACAACTCTTTTTGCATATTGAACTGGTATCTTTCTTTCCCCTTCTTGTAAGGCAACTACTACTGCAATTATTACAAGGGCAACTATTACGAGTAGGATTAACTTAATTACATTAACAGCATTAAGAAAACCCATTCTTGCCCATGCAATTGGCTTTAAAAACTCTGAAGGTAGTTTGGAAATAATCCCTACAAATATTATTAGAGAGATACCATTTCCAATCCCTTTTTCAGTAATAAGGTCTCCTATCCATATTAAAAATGTGGTACCTGCCGTTAAAGATATAATTACTATGGCAGTTTGTAATGGCCCTTGTGCAACAAGAGCTCTATTAAAGAATCCAAAAGTGGTGCCTATTGCCTGGATTATAGCTAGTATTACAGCTCCATATTTGGTCCATTGGGCTATTTTTTTCCTACCAGCTTCCCCTTCCTTTGCTATCTCTTCCAACCTCGGAATAGCAATTGTTAGTAATTGAATTATAATGGAAGCAGTAATATAAGGATATATGTTCAAAGCAAAGATACTGAACTCGCTAAAGGTTCCACCTGCCATTAAATCCAGAAATTCCAGAACCCCTGCTTGCCCCAGTTCGAATATTTGTCTTATTATATCCCTATCCATATATGGTACTGGAATACTAGAACCCAATCTAATGACTAATAACATTAAAATAGTAAAGATGATTCTCTTTCTAATCTCCTCAATCTTCCAGGCATTTCTCAAGGTTGAAAGCATCTATATCACCTCTACCTTTCCCCCTGCAGCCTCAATCTTTTCAGCAGCTGTTTTGCTAAATTTATGGGCTTTAACAGTGAGTTTTTTGTTTATTTCTCCATCTCCCAATACTTTTATACCATCGATAGCCTTGCCCCTCTTTACAACTCCGTTGGCTATCAATAATTCTGGTGTTACAACCGTATTTTCCTCGAACCTATTTAGGTCCTCCACATTTATAATAGCATACTCTTTTGCAAACACATTGGTAAATCCTCTTTTTGGTAGTCTTCTTATAAGTGGCATTTGACCACCTTCAAAACCTGGTCTTACTCCACCACCAGATCTGGCCTTTTGCCCCTTATGACCCCTTCCAGAAGTCTTTCCATATCCTGAGCTAGTACCTCTACCAACTCTCTTACGCTTTTTAGTTCCTCCATCTTGTGGCCTTAATTCGTGTAATTTCATCGGTAACACCTCCTTAAAGTTTATTCTGTTACTTCAACCATGTAGTCTACTTGAGCTATCATACCTCTAATTTGAGGAGTATCTTCTTTTTCTACTACCTGGCCAATTTTTCTAAGTCCAAGAGCTTCTATAGTCCTTTTGTGTTTTTCTGGTCTTCCAATAGTGGATCTAACCAATTTAATCTTAATCTTAGCCACTATACTCCCCTCCTAACCTAATATTTCATCTACCGTCTTGCCTCTTAATCTGGCAACATCTTCAGCCCTCTTCAAGTTCATCAATGCATCCATAGTTGCATTAACTACGTTTCTTGGATTGTTTGAACCTAAGGATTTGGTTCTTATATCTCTAATACCTGCTAACTCACAAACGGCACGAACCGCTCCACCTGCTATAACTCCTGTACCTTCTTTAGATGGCTTAAGTAGTACTTTTCCTGCACCAAATTCGCCTATTATCTCATGAGGAATAGTTGTACCTACACGTGGAACTTTTATTATATGTTTTTTGGCATCTTGCACAGCCTTCCTAATTGCCTCTGGAACCTCCAAAGCCTTAGCCATGCCTACGCCTACATGCCCATCTTCATCGCCAACTACTACAAGGGCACTAAATCTAAAGTTTCTACCACCTTTAACTACTTTAGCAACACGGTTTATGCTAACTACCCTTTCTTTTAAGTCTAATTCACTTGGATCTATATATGAACGCTCCATTTATTTCCCTCCTTTTCCTAAAATTTAAGACCAGCTTCTCTAGCAGCTTCGGCAAGTTCCTTTACCTTACCATGATAGATATATCCGCCTCTATCGAAAACTACTTCATTAATTCCCTTTTCGATAGCTCTCTTTCCTACTAATTCACCTACTAACTTCGCTGCTTCCAAATTGTTAGTGGAAGTTAAGCTTTCTCTTAATTCCTTATCCAATGTTGAGGCCGATACCAATGTATGGCCCTTAACATCATCTATTATCTGAGCATATATATGAGTATTGCTCTTATATACATTCAATCTTGGCCTTTCAGGAGTTCCATAAACTTTTTTTCTAACTCTAAAATGTCTTTTCTTCCTCAATTCGTTTCTACTAGCTTTTTTAAACAACCTAATTCACTCCCTTCCTATTACCCAGTCTTACCAACTTTACGCCTTACATACTCATCAGCATATCTAATACCTTTACCCTTGTAAGGCTCTGGTTTTCTATACGCTCTAATTACTGCTGCATAATTACCAACTTTTTGCTTATCTATTCCTTTTACGATGATTTGGTTAGGTGATGGTACTTCCACTTCAATTCCTTCAGGATCTTCTAATTCTACTGGATGTGAGAAACCTAAGTTTAAGATCAACTTCTTACCTTGTTTTTGAGCTCTGTAACCAGTACCATGAATTTCTAGCTTCTTGGAATAACCATTGGTTACTCCTTCCACCATATTAGCAATCAGTGTTCTAGTTAATCCGTGTAAGGATTTATGTTTCTTATCATCTGATGGTCTATTTACAAAGATTTGATTATCTTCAATCTTTATTTCCATCTCTGGGCTTAATTTGTCGCTTAAAACCCCTTTAGGACCCTTTACTTCTATGGAGTTTCCTTCACCTAGTTTAACTTCAACTCCATTTGGAATATCTATTGGTTTCAAACCTATTCTTGACATAAGTGCACCTCCTGTTCCTGTAGATTGACTTTATTACCAAACGTAACAAATAACTTCTCCGCCTACTCCTTCTTTTCTTGCTTCCTTATCGGTTAATATACCTTTTGAGGTTGAAAGGATTGCTATTCCAAGCCCACCTAAAACTCTAGGTATCTCATCGCTCTTTACATAAACCCTTAATCCTGGCTTGGATATTCTCTTAATTCCACTTAGCACCTTCTCATTATACTTGCCGTATTTTAACTCTACTCTGATAATTCCTTGTTTACCATCGTCTATTACATCATATCCTTTAATATAACCTTCATCTAATAAAATTCGAGCTATTTCCTTCTTAATATTTGAGGCAGGAATATCAACAGAATCGTGTTTTGCATTATTACCATTCCTTATTCTTGTTAACATATCTGCAATTGGGTCAGTCATCATAATTAGCTACCTCCTTTCATAAGCTTAGTACTACCAACTGGCCTTCCTAACACCAGGAATTTGTCCCTTATAGGCTAGTTCTCTAAAGCAAATACGACATACACCATATTTTCTTAAATACGCACGGGGTCTACCACATATTTGACATCTGTTATATTCTCTTGTGCTAAACTTGGCCTTTCTCTTCTGTTTAGCGATCATCGATTTTTTTGCCAAAATATCTTACCTCCTTCTTATTTTCTAAAAGGCATTCCCATTAACTCTAAAAAGGCTCTAGCCTCTTCATCCGTTTCAGCCGTTGTAACTATAACAATATCCATTCCTCTGATACTATCAACCATATCATAATCTATTTCTGGGAATATCAACTGCTCTTTAATTCCTAGGGCATAATTTCCTCTACCATCAAAAGAGGAAGGACTAACTCCTCTAAAGTCTCTAACCCTCGGTAATGAGATATTCATAAGCTTATCTAGGAAATCATACATCCTATCTCCTCTTAAGGTTACCTTAACTCCTACATTCATTCCCTCACGTAGTTTGAAATTCGAAATAGACTTTTTAGCACGGGTTACTACTGGTTTTTGCCCAGCAATTAATGCCATTTCATTTACAGCGGATTCTAAGGCTTTTGGATTATCTTTAGCTTCTCCTATGCCCATGTTTAATACTATCTTTTCCAGTCTTGGAACTTCCATAACGTTTTTATATTGAAACCTCTCCATTAAGGCTGGTATAACTTCATTTTGATATTTTTCCTTTAGTCTGGAAGCCATATTTATTACCTCCTTTCAATTGCCAACTATTTATCCAATACTTCTCCACATTTTCTACATATTCTAACCTTTTTACCATTATCTAAGAATTTGTGTCCTATCCTAACTCCCTTTTTATCCTTTTCGCAATAATACATTGCTTTTGAAGCGTGGATAGGCCCTTCCCTTTTAATTATTCCACCTTGTTGTGTTGGTCCTTGGGCCCTCATATGCTTAGTAACCATATTCACGCCCTCAACAATTATCCTGTTTTCCTTAGGAAATACTTTTAGTACTTTACCAATTTTGCCTTTGTCTTTTCCAGAGATAACTATTACAGTATCACCGCTCTTTACATGCATGCTCTACACCTCCTCTTATAGAACTTCTGGTGCTAAGGATATTATCTTCATAAAGTTTCCTCTTCTTAACTCCCTAGTTACAGGGCCAAAAATACGGGTTCCTACCGGATTATGGTCATCTTTAATAATAACAGCTGCGTTGTCGTCAAACTTAATATAGGAGCCATCATTCCTTCTAACACCATGTTTAGTCCTAACAACAACAGCCTTGATGATATCTCCTTTTTTAACAACTCCTCCAGGTGTTGCACTTTTAACAGAGCAAACTACTATATCTCCGATATTAGCATATTTTTTATTAGTACCGCCTAATACCCTGATTACTAATAGCTCTCTTGCACCTGAATTGTCTGCAACTTTTATTCTACTCTCAGTTTGAATCATTAGAATACCTCCTTTCCAGGCATAAGGACTATTTTGCTTTTTCTACTATCTCCATAACTCTCCAACGCTTATCCTTACTTAATGGTCTAGTTTCCATTATTCTTACTAAGTCCCCAACTCTACATTCATTATTTTCATCGTGGGCTTTAAATTTTGAAGTTCTTTTTATTTGCTTTTTATATAAAGGGTGGGTTACAAAAGTCTCAACAGCAACAACAACAGTTTTATCCATTTTATCGCTTACCACATAACCTACTCTTACCTTACGATTTCCTCTATCCATCTGAGGTTAAACCTCCTTTCCTATACCTAATTCTCGTTCTCTAACGATGGTTTTTATACGGGCAATATCTTTTCTAACCGCTTTTATTCTCATGGGATTGTCTAATTGACCTGTAGCCAATTGAAATCGCAGATTAAATAATTCATTTTTTAAATCTAATAGTTTTTCCTCTAATTCTTTATCCGTCATTTGGCGAATTTCCTTAGCCTTCATTAGCTTCACCACCCTTTTCTTCTCCATCTTCACGAGTGACAAACTTAGTCTTTATTGGTAATTTATGTGCTGCCAATCTCATAGCCTCTCTAGCTACTTCTTCTGATACTCCACCCATTTCGAATAGTATTCTTCCTGGTTTTACAACTGCTACCCAATATTCTGGTGAACCTTTACCAGAACCCATACGAGTTTCAGCTGGTTTTTCTGTTACTGGTTTATCAGGGAATATTTTAATCCAGATATTCCCGCCTCTTCTTATAGATCTAGTCATAGCACGTCTGGCTGCTTCTATTTGGTTTGAGGTTATCCATGCTGGTTCAAGAGCTTGTAATCCAAATTCTCCGTATGTTAGCTTATTACCTCTAGTTGCTTTTCCCTTCATTCTTCCTCTATGAACTCTACGATATTTTACTCTTTTAGGCATTAACATTTTACCTTCCTCCTTCCTACAAGCTATTTACTACTTTTTCGAATCCTTCCCATCATTTTTCTTGTCTTCATCTACTTTTTTAGTAGGAAGAATTTCTCCTTTATATATCCACACCTTAACTCCTAACTTTCCGTAGATTGTATCCGCTTCAGCGAAACCATAGTCTATATCTGCTCTTAATGTTTGAAGAGGTATAGTTCCTTCACTATAACCTTCTGTCCTAGCCATATCTGCTCCACCTAGTCTACCAGATACAGCAGTCTTAATTCCTTCTGCTCCTGCTCTCATAGTCCTTTGTATAGCTTGCTTCATAGCTCTTCTAAAGGAAACTCTTCTTTCAAGCTGAGCAGCAATGTTTTCAGCTACCAACTGAGCGTCTAGCTCTGGAACTTTTACTTCCTCTACATTTATTATTACATTTTTCTTAGTGATCTTTTCAATGTCTTTTCTTAAGGCCTCAACGCCTGAACCACCTTTTCCTATTACCATACCTGGTTTTGCTGTATAAACAGTAACCTTTACTCGATTAGCTGCCCTTTCTATCTCAATTCTAGAAATACCTGCAATAAACATCTTGTTCTTAATATGTTCACGAATCTCATAGTCCTCTATTAAATATTCACTGAAATTCTTGCTATCGGCATACCATTTAGAATCCCAGTCCTTAACTATTCCAACCCTTAAGCCATGTGGGTTTACCTTTTGACCCATTAACTATCCCTCCTTTTCTACTCTCTCTCTTCAACTACCACTCCAATATGGCTAGTTCTTTTCAATATTGGATAAGCCATTCCTCTTGCACGAGGTCTCCATCTCTTCAGCTGTGGCCCATCATTAGCATAGGCTTCTTTTACATATAGATTATCCCTATCTAAATTAAAGTTATTTTCTGCATTAGCGATAGCAGAGTTTAACACTTTTTCAAGGATCCTTGCTCCTTTTTTAGGTGTAAATCTAAGGATTGTTAAAGCTTCGTCTACATGCTTTCCTCTAATTTCTTTGCATATATAATTAACCTTTAAGGGTGAAATCCGAATATACTTAGCTTCAGCTCTAGCTTCCATCCTCATTCCCTCCTTTATTTCTATTTGAGTGCCGTCGACCTTTCAGTCTTGTCACCATGTCCTCTAAATGTTCTAGTAGGAGCAAATTCACCAAGTTTATGGCCTACCATGTCCTCTGTAATATATATGGGTACATGTTTTCTGCCATCATGAACCGCAATGGTATGCCCTACCATCTGAGGAAATATAGTGGAACGACGTGACCAAGTCTTGATTACTTTTTTCTCGTTCTTTTTATTTAATTCTTCTATCTTCTTTAGAAGATGGTCATCGCAAAATGGACCCTTCTTTAAAGACCTACCCATTACTATTCCTCCTTTCAGATATCCTTAGCTACTTTTTCCTTCTTCTTACAATATATTTGTCCGATTTCTTATTTTTCGGTCTAGTCTTATATCCTAGTGTAGGTTTACCCCATGGAGTTAATGGCGATGGCATACCGATAGGCGCTCTTCCTTCTCCACCACCGTGTGGGTGATCTACCGGGTTCATAGCACTACCTCTAACATGAGGTCTTCTACCTCTGTGTCTACTCTTCCCTGCCTTACCCAATGTCAAGTTTTCATGTTCAACATTTCCTACTTGACCGATTGTTGCACGACACTCTTGTAGGACTAGTCTAAACTCCCCTGAAGGTAGTCTTAATTGTGCATATTTTCCTTCTTTAGCCATCAGTTGAGCTTCAGAACCTGCCGATCTTGCAAGTTGCCCTCCTTTTCCAGGGCTAAGCTCTATATTATGAACAGTAGTACCAACAGGAATGTTTCTAAGGGGTAAAGCATTACCTACTTTGATATCTGCGTTTTCTCCAGATTCAATAACATCTCCAACCTTTAACTTGTTTGGAGCGATTATATATCTCTTTTCTCCATCTACATAATGGATTAATGCAATTCTTGCAGTTCTATTGGGATCATATTCTATTGCTGCAACCTTTCCAGGTATACCGTCTTTATCCCTCTTGAAATCTATGATTCTATATTTTCTCTTAGCGCCGCCTCCTCTGTGGCGTACAGTTATTCTACCTTGAGAGTTTCTTCCACCTTTTTTGTTTAAGCTAACAACCAAAGATTTTTCTGGTTCCTTTTTTGTTATCTCTTCAAATGCGGAAACACTCATTTGACGTAAACCTGGGGAAGTTGCCTTGTACTTTTTGATACTCAATGTTGTTCCCTCCTTCTTCAAAAATCTACTACATACCTTCGAAGAATTCTATCTCTTTAGAATCCTCAGTTAATGTCACTATGGCTTTTTTCCAGCTTGGTCTTCTACCAACATGGACTCCCATTCTTTTTTCCTTGCCCTGCATATTCATGGTGTTTACCTTCTTAACCTTTACATCGAATATCTTTTCTATAGCTTTTTTAATTTCAGATTTATTAGCCTTTTTATCTACTTGGAAGGTGTATTTTTTATCGGCCATTGCGTTCATACTTTCCTCAGTGATTATAGGCTTAATAATGATATCGTGTGGATTACGCATTACGCAAACACCTCCTCCACTTTTTTAACCGCATCTTTAGTGATTATAAAGGAGTCATAGTTTAAAATATCATATACATTTAAAGTATTAACTAGTGCGGTTTCTACGTTTGGAATATTTCTTGCCGATTTAATTACGTTTATATTCTTTTCATCCATTACTATTAATGCTTTTTTGCTAGCCTTTATATTATCTAAAATCTTTACCATTTCCTTAGTCTTAGGCTCTTCTAAATTTAGTTCTTCCAACACTATTATCTCGTCATTTAAAACCTTTGAACTTAAAGCCGATTTCATAGCTAGTCTTCTTATCTTCTTAGGAACTCTGTAGCTGTAATCCCTTGGTTTTGGTGCAAATACTACTCCACCACCAACCCATTGAGGTGCTCTAATACTTCCATGACGGGCTCTACCTGTACCCTTTTGTCTCCAAGGTTTCCTTCCTCCACCTCTAACTTCTGCTCTAGTCTTAGCAGATTGAGTTCCTTGTCTTCTATTGGCTAAATGGTTCTTTACCACTTGATAAAGTGCATGCTCGTTTACCTCAACGCCAAATACACTATCACTTAATTCTATTTCCCCTACTTGTTCACCTAACACATTGTAAACATTCACCTTAGGCATGCCAGTTCCTCCTTTCTACTACTTCTTGCCTTTTTTGACAGTTTCCTTTATAATCAACAAACCACCTTTTGGTCCTGGGACAGCTCCTTTAATCAATAATAAGTTCTTATCAGCATCAACCCTAACCACTTCAAGGTTTTGAACTGTCACTCTTTCATTACCCATTCTACCAGCTTGTTTCGAGCCTTTGAACACTCTACCCGGGTCAGCTGCTGCTGCTCTAGCACCTGGCCCCCTGTGGTATTTTGAACCATGGCTTGCTGGTCCCATTGAAAAGTTGTGTCTCTTGATTGGACCTTGAGTTCCTTTTCCTTTTGATCTTCCTGTAACGTCTACTTTGTCTCCAGCTTCAAATACATCTGCCTTAATTTCTTGACCAACTTCAAATTCTTCAACATTGTCTACTCTAAATTCTCTAATGTACTTCTTATATCCAACTCCGGCTTTATCAAAATGCCCTTTTAATGGCCTATTGATTCTATTTTCCTTTTGGTCTTTAAATCCTACTTGTATTGCATTATATCCGTCAGTTTCTACTGTTTTCTTTTGTATCACCGTTACAGGTCCAGCTTCAACAACTGTTACTGGGGTGATAACTCCATCTTCATCAAATATTTGGGTCATTCCTATTTTTCTGCCCAATATATTCTTCATTTCTTTACACCTCCTATTATCTTACAGCGGATTACCATTGGTAATCATACTAAGAAATTATAGCTTAATCTCAATATCTACTCCTGCTGGTAAATTCAACTTCATAAGTGAATCTACAGTTTTTTGATTTGGATTGAGAATGTCGATTAATCTCTTATGAGTTCTTTGCTCAAATTGCTCTCTTGAGTCCTTATACTTATGAACCGCTCTTAAAATAGTAATAATTTCCTTATCAGTTGGCAGTGGCACCGGACCAGATACATCAGCTCCAGTTCTCTTTGCAGTTTCTACTATTTTTTGTGCCGATGAATCCAACAACTCGTGATCATAAGCTTTTAACCTAATTCTAATTTTTTGTTTGTTCTTACTTGACATTAAATTCCCTCCTTCTATCGCATGCTATTTTTTACATGCGACAAGGAATTGTCGATACACACTTCCGGGTGTGTTGTAACTTTTTTTATATAAATGGCCTTAACCATTTAAGACAATCCCTGTCGCCCGATTTTAAACCGGACATTCTCAACAAAAATTCCCCCAGCACTCAAGCCAATAAACAAAATTAATACAATCGAACTTACAATGAATCGAGATATTTCAATTGTTATATTTATTTATAGGATTGAGTGCTGGGCAACCTTTTGTATCATCGCAATGCCTAAAATTTAAGATTTTGGACACTATAATAGTTTATAGTATATTTTAGAAAAACTCAAGTCTTTTTTTATGCTTTCTAGCTTTTTTGTGCTTTTTTTATATGAAAAGAAGGGAGTGTTAAATCCCCTTCTTTCCATTATCTTCATTACCCAAGAATCTTAGTAACAACTCCAGCTCCTACTGTCCTACCACCCTCACGGATAGCAAATCTTAATCCTTCTTCCATAGCTATTGGAGTTATTAACTCTATAGTGAACTTAGCGTTGTCTCCTGGCATTACCATTTCTACTCCTTCTGGTAGTTGGATATCGCCTGTAACGTCGGTAG
>JAAYEU010000071.1 GCA_012728595.1 Tissierellia bacterium | reverse complement strand
GTTTTAGTAAAGTGCTGGTAGTTACTGTGGATTAATACAATCCCTTCCGAACCAGATAAGGAGTCATATCCCCTTTGAAAGAGCTTTAAGAAAAAATCGTTTAATTTATTGCTAGTCCCCGTTATGGGTAATTCAACGGCAAAGATCAGCCTTTTGTTTCTTAGGTCGGGTAAGGCTTCATAATCTTTTAAGACGGTATAATCTATGTCTTTGGTAGTCTTTTCTATCATCTTTTTTAATAGGGGAGAGGGTTCTTCCGGCAATATTAGATAGTATTCTTTCATATTATACTCACTAGCCTTTCATAGGTCTTTTCTATTTTTTCAAATAGTTTAGAAGGAAGTTTCAACTGTTCAATTTCTATGCTGTTATTTCTAAGCCTACACTTAGACCCCATATAAGCCTCTCCCATATAGGTTGAACCATAGAACCATTCTCCTTTAATGGTGGCTATAATGGAGAGGGCACCTGAAGAAAGGCTAGGGGCGACATAGGGTTTAAATCCAAATTTTCTAATCTCCTTATTGGCATTCAATGTTTTGTGGGTTAGGAAGTCTGAAATTTCTTCATTATAGTTTTCTATACTGTCGGCTACGATTAATCCCTCCCCATGAGGACCAAACACCCTTCCTTCTTCTAGATAATGGATGGTATCCTTGGATTTTTCTGCATAAAAGCAGGCTCTGCCGTTCATAACTCCCAGTCCGTAACCAATTATCTGGTTTGATGCTAAACCTTTGAAATCAAACTCTCCTCTTTCATCCTTATTGCTTTCCAAAAAGGCTACCTTACACAATAAATCTACCGGGTCTGAAACGACAGCAAAAATTCCCTTAAAGTTTACATCCCTCGCCAAAGTTGCATATTCCTTTATTATATTAGAATTGGACTCAAATTGAGCCATCCTTACATCATCTACCTTACTGCCTACAGGGGGTATGCCCTTGGAGGCACAAAAGATAAAGATATCACAATCGAATAGCTCATCCATTTTCAAAGGAATAACCTTTGGAAATGGTTCCTTGTAAAAGGGTTTTACTATTTGGTTGGCTTCATATTCCCACCGCTTCAACCTATTGATATTCCTATCATAAATTCCTATCTCATCTATGCAATCCTTACCTAATAGTCTTAAGCCAATTAATAGGGTACTGCCTACATCCCCTAAAGCTAATAGATTTACTTTCCATTTGGACTTATCTTCTTTATATAACTCAGTTTCCCAATTAGGATAAGAGGTATTGATTGAGGTAACCAGTCCTTTATAAATCCTATCCCTTATCCAAGGGGGTATCAAATGGGAATAGTCTTTAGTATCTAAAAGGAGCAGCTCAACTCCCTCTTTATCGATGAACAAGAGGGAGGGATGACTTACCAGGAAACTTCTTCTCGATTTCATAGGGTCTAGTCTATTTAGAAAATAGATATTCCCTTCAACCCTCTTAAGTTCTTCTTCTCGCACCTTTTCAAATTCATCATATTTTAGGAAGGAGAAAAAGTATTTATCCTTATATCTATAAAAATTGATCATATTCTACTCACCCTCTTACAATACTTCTCTAAAGACTAAATTTTTAATCCTTTCAAGATGGCCTAAATCCCTCTTTAGACAGGAGGAAGGCTTTAAGTTTAAAATGGATTCTATACTCTTGTATAAATCTGGCCTTCTAGGGGAGATCAATATCTCTCCCAAGTTTTTAACTATTAGGTTTTTCCCATTAATATCCTGATAGACCCCTTCTATAACTTCAAAGATTTCAATTGCATTCTTAAGGCAAGTTTCAGATAGATTGTATATATTTTTAGTAGGGGTGTTTTTTATAAAGTTAGGTGAAACATAGGGTAGTATTAAATTCACACTGGGTATTAAGTAATCCTTAAAATCGTCTTTTTCTACCATATCTCCTCCTATGAAGGGATATAGATCGCTTTCATTAAACCATAGTTTTAAATTCGGGATAAAGTAGGCACAGTCTACAGGAATATTTTTAACCTTTCCCATTTCTTGGCCCCTACCCGTTAGGATTCCAACTATTATCTTCTTGATACTTATGCTTGCTTCCCGTAATAAGGGCACTATTACATTTAATCTATACCCCTTATGGAGTAAGTCGTCTACTAGAATTACTGGTCTATTGAAGGATTTAATCACTTTAGTCTGTTCTTCTAAGCTTAGATAATTAGGGTAAGCTTGAATGGTAAAATCGCTTATACTTGAATTAAATACCTTTTCCGTGTGCATGGTTTTAGTAACGGTATTTGGCAGCACTGCACCGTTTAATATTGAGCCAAAGGGAACACAGATATTTGGGCCTAACATACTCTGCTTTTTTTGAAGGATGGGTACTTGATTGGTGCTGCATATCTTTTCAATTAATTTACTGTATATCATATTCCTATTAAAGGAGATCAAGAGTTCACCTGGATATAAATTAGAGATGGCCTCTTTTAACTTCTTTCTGGTTCTTCCAATGACCTCATTTACCTCTAAAATCCCTTCAAAAGGTGGCTTTAATAGATTTTCCAAGTCTTGATTTAAGGTCATAGGATTGTTCATATCTACCATAAAAATTGGGCAGTCATTGTAGATAAAGGGGGTTTCAATAAAGCCCTGATGCTTTAGGTTCTCCTTTATAAAGTCTTCATTATATTTAGTTAGGCAATTTTTAAATATGGCATAATTATAGTCGGTATTGATGCAATGGGTTAAGCTTTCATTTAAAATGATTTCAGCACTACTATAGCTATTGTCCTTGGTATATATGCCAGATATCAATACCATTCTACCCTTAGCATGCTGCCTAAAATATTCCGTTATATTGGTATTTTCAAATTCATCGTAGAGCATATTGCTCTTCACCCAGTAAAGGGTAGAAAAGCCCAATATGGAATTATCCTTGGTCTCCCTAACCAATACTATAGTTGGACTTAGCTTATCCCTCAATTCATAAAGAGCCTTTTCATCTATTCTATGGGTCAATTTACCCCTTAAGTATTCAATTGTGGAATGGTCTATTTTATCGATTACTTGCGTTTCTAAGGTCTTAGTTTGGACTAGAAATTTATATTGAGGCTCATTTAAATATAGGCCATACCTATAGATATATCTTTGAGCTAGTGGGTCTATTAGGTTGGAAATATCCCTATTTAAATCTATAGAACGCCTTATCTGGCTAGAACTAATATCCTCGTACTGGGGAGGTAAGGAAAGCTTTAAAACCTTACCCCTTATATTTTTTAACCTTTCCTCCAAGATGTAGTCATCATCATCCTTGGAGTGGATACTCTTTCTATCGAATACTATATGGTTAAATTGGTTTATTAGCCCATCCTTTTTATAGGCAGATGCATTAACCAAAACATCTGTCCCCATAACTATAAACAGTTCCTTGTTTTTGAAAAGGGATTTCAACTTAGACAAATCCTTGTCGTTGCTTATATTAATTGGAATTTGGCTGGGGAATAAATATACATCCCTTTCATGGGCGATGGCTATGTTTATGATATCCCTTCTAAACCTATGGGGCTGAGTCCTTTTAGACCAGGAAAACTCATCTACTGCTAAATATACTTCAAAGCCTTTTTCCTTAATCTCCGTTACGATTTTTTTATGGCTTAAAGAGAAGGGGTCGAAGCTGCCAGGGAAAAAGGCTATCCTTTTATGTTCTTTAATCCTTATGCTGCCGTAGTTTAGCTCATAGTCCAATATGAACCTGTATATGCTGTTTAGGGAGGAAGAGTTACTTAAGAATACAAATTCGTCATCCTCCTTCTTAGGCAGTAGGGTCAGAATCTTCTTCCCAATTAGGATAAAGATATTATGTTTATCCTCTAGGGATAGTTTACTTGAATTGAAAATTTGACTGCCTATGATTCTAAAAGCCTCGGTCTTTATTTCATCGTTAAAGGAAACCATTCCATTTAATAAAAGCCCCAACAGTCTTTCCAATCTCCTTTTATTGGATATCTTGGATTCATCAAATCTTTTAGCATATTCGGGATAATTTTCGATGCATACACCTATGGTTTTTAGTAGTAAGAAGACAATTTGGGTGTTGGATAGTCTGACTTTTTCCTCTAAATCATCTATTACTTCATCCAATTCAGTAGGTTGTAGGTATAATAAAAGTCTACCAAGATAATCGGGAATATACTTGGTAAATTGGTAGTTTTGCATCTCTAAAGCCCTTAATAGCTCTATGGCAATATCGTTTCTTTCCTCCTGAGATAGAAATTTAAATATATGGAGTAGTGTGTGGCCTGCATAATTACGCACTTTTTCCATGGCACTGACTTTTAATAGATTACAAAAATGCATGCCGGTATATAGGCCAAAAGTTTTAGGGGATTTTTTTACCTGGTCGTATAGGAT
Source organism: Tissierellia bacterium (assembly GCA_012728595.1). Classification (GTDB taxonomy): domain Bacteria; phylum Bacillota; class Clostridia; order Tissierellales; family Tepidimicrobiaceae; genus Tepidimicrobium. The sequence goes on along the minus strand of JAAYEU010000071.1, from coordinate 31,197 downwards.
ATCTATATTTACCTTTTTATCCATCCATTCCGTAGCCGTTTTTAAATTCTTTAAGTAAATCTCGGAGGTGTTTTCCTCTACCCCCTTGTAATTATTTTCTAATATATTTAAGATATCTTCTTCCATATTAAGCTTTCTAGCCAATTTAAATTTCAAATAGTTTTCGGAAGGGTAGGGAGAAATCTGTAGATTATTCCTTATCCAACTATCTAAGGCTGCTAGGAAGCCACCCTTATCCTTTAATTCAGAGAATATTTCGTCAATTATATCTAGAGTAGAAAGCCTTATTTCCAATTCACTAGAGTCCAACTGGTTAAGGATATAATCTTTTAGCCTGTTTAACTCCTCATCTTTTAAGTAGGCTAGGGGAATGTACTTAATGGTTTGAGCTAGATACAATTGGCTGGTAAAGGCCATGGACTTATAGTGTTGGTAATATTCCAACAAAAGTTGGGAATACTCTTTATAGTTTTCTACTCTGGCCTTTAGGAATAAGGATTTAATAATGGTTTTTAGGTTATATTGCCATTCTATATGGGAATCTGCCACCCTATGATCTGGATATAAGATAAAATCCAATAATTCCTTTAATAGCTGATAGCTAGTAGTATCCTTATGGTCTGGCTTAACTGATTTGGGTATTTCCTTTCTATATTCCTCATCATACTGGCTTATTAGAAGACCTATTAACTGGGCGGCCTCATTCCGTATATCTTCTTCCCTGTGGAATAAAAGGTCCGTTAGAAAATTCAAGGTTACTATTTTTTGTTTTTGGGTTAGGTAGGTAGAATATTCTTTGAATATTTGTAAAATTTGGCGAAGCCTCCTCCAGTTGTATTCAGATCTTGCCATCTCCAGTAAATTATCGAAACTAGCATCTTCTAAGAGCCTAGCCATAAGATTTATATTATGTTCAATGGCAAAGTGCTTTATGTTTTTTACTATCTCTTCACCATCTATTAAGGAATAGGGGATTGGATCCACTTTTTTTGTGGACTTCTTCCTTAAACTAGTATCTACCCCTAGGCTTATAATATAGTCTTCAAAATCCTTGAGTTTTTTATATACCTTTTCATACCTTCTTTCCTTTTTTGAATCTAAGTTGTCCAGTTTGTTGAGTATGACGCGGTAGGCTTCATCTAGGGTGTAGATGTGCATTTTATGGCCCGCTTCATCCCTTTTGTTTTTCACCCTGAAATCGGCATAGATTAGGACTAGGGATTCCAAGGGGAGATTTTCCAATTCCAAGTCCCAGGTGGAATGGTTGGTAGCAATATGGCCGGTTTTTGGCATATTATATTCATTAAACCATTTTTCAGTATAGTAGTAGTGAAGATAAGGAACCCTATCCTTGTCATTATCTTCCACACCGTATTTGCCTATATCATGGCCTAAGCCAGCTCCAACTACAATGCCTAAATCTATAGGCAGCCCTAAGTCCTTTAATTGTCTAGCTATATTAAGACTTAAGTGATTAACTCCAACTACATGGTCTAGGGTGTTGTGATTGGTCAAGGATAGATCTAATTTCATCAATTCGTATATCCAGTTGTTAAAAAAGGAATCTTTAAAGGTTAAATACTCATTTAAAGATTTACTTTCCTTTTCCTCTTCCTCATTTAAAAAGCTAATGGGATATTTATAGAGAAAGCTAGATTCATCATACTCTATTTCTAATTGACAAAATCTTCTTAAAAGATTTAGGAAAAAAATTACTAGAGGAGTTAAGCTACTTTCAAAGTCCCTACCGACCTTTTCAGGAAAGGATAGGCTTAACACATAATCATAGATATAGTTTAACCAATCCATATTTGAGATGTCTTTATATTTAGCAAAGAGGTCATGTAAAAGATCTATTAATGATAGGGCATCATATTGTTTTTTTAATATTAGTTCTTTTAAATTTCTTTTAAAGCCATCAGCCTCTGTAAAACAAACTAACTCCTCTTGATAGGGTAATAGATAATCCTTTTTTATCTCTTCTAAAATGAACTCATATACATTTTCAAAGGCTTTAATCATAAAACCCTCCTTTTAAACTCCTCTCCAGTTGGAGTGGCAGCTACTCCACCTAAGGCAGTTTCCTTTAAAGACTCTGGCATAGCCTTACCTACCATATACATAGCTTCAACTACCTCATCAAAAGGTATTAAAGACTTAATTCCTGCCATTGCTAAATCTGCAGATAACAAGGCATTGATTACCCCAGATGCATTTCTTAAAGCACAAGGGAATTCCACTAAACCTGCTACTGGGTCGCATACCAAGCCCATTACATTGGTTAAGGCAAAAGAAGCAGCGTTTAAAGAGGCTTCAACATCTCCACCTGCCATTTCTACTACCGCAGCAGCAGCCATAGCGCTGGCAGCGCCACATTCCGCTTGACATCCACCTTCAGCCCCAGAAATGGTAGCATTTTTTGCTATTATTTCACCAATTCCTCCAGCTGTAAATAAACCATGTATCATGTTTTCTTCCGTTAGGTTGAATTTTTCCTTTACAGTAATAAGTGCACTAGGCACTATTCCCGAGGCGCCAGCCGTTGGAGCGGCTACAATTTTTCCCATAGAGGCATTGACCTCTGAAGTAGATAGGGCTTTGGCCATGGCGGAATTTATAAGGTCGCCACAAATGGTCCTACCACTATTCTTATAATCCTCCAGTTTTTTTGCATTGCCTCCTGAAAGTTTTGAAACCGATATGATTTCCTTATCTAATCCGCTATGGGCAGATTTTAACATGGTATCTAAGACCAGTTTCATCTTGTCCATAAGCTCGTCAAAGGACATCTTATTATGTTCCATTTCCCTTTCTATGACTATTTCAGATATCTTCCTATTTTTTTCCTTACATAATTCCAACAATTCCTTGCCTGTATTGAACATATTTAAGCCCTCCTAATAGAATTGATACCCTTAACATATAGTATTTCATCTAAGTTTCTGATTCTGTCTATAACCTTACTCTTTATAGGATTGTCTATTTCCATAACCATAGTTGCCACATTACCTTCTCTAGTTACCTTCATTGTAGCTATGTTAATATCTTCATCTGAAAGAATTGCGCTAATCCTGCTAATAGTTCCTTTTTGGTCTTCATATTTTATCAATATAGTAGGATAGTCCCCAGTAAACTCCACTTCATTTCCGTTTATATCTATAACTATTATACTACCCCCTCCAATAGAAGAACCCGTTACATAATAGACATCCCTATCCTTATAATAGAAGACCATTTTTACCGTATTCGGATGAACGTATCCTAAATCAGCCTCCATAAATTCAATATCGATTCCCCTATCCCTGGCGATATTTAAGGAGTCCTTTATTCTCTCATCAGAGGGTTCCATGCCAAGAACGCCTGCTACTAAAGCTCTATCGGTACCATGTCCTCTGTAGGTTTTAGCAAAGGAACCGTGGAGATAGAATCTAACCCTATGAAATCCACTACCAGCTATTTCCATTCCGATTTTACCAAGCCTTGCAGCACCTGCTGTATGGGAGCTGGAAGGTCCAATCATAACCGGCCCTAATATATCGAATATTCCATATTCTTTCATTCAAATCCTCCTCTCGTAGATATCTATTTTAGCATCTTATTACTATAAAAGCAATAAAAAAAGGGGTTACCCCCTAAGGTTATATCCTGCTTGTCATACCATTTTAAAGCAGCATAAAGGTGCTCTGCTTTAAAATCAGGCCAATAATCATCTACTACGTAGAAATCTGAATATACCGTTTGAAGGGGAGGAAAGCCACTTAATCGCCTTCTACCTCCCCAACGTATTATAAGATCTACTCTTGAAATATCCCTAGATCTTATTAATTGGGTCAAATTAGGGTTCTTTTCATGGGAAGTAAAATAATTCCTTAAATCCCACTGCCAACCGTAATTGACTAGAAAGTTTACCTTAATTCCTCCGCTACCAAAGTTCTGTCTTTTAATGGTAAAGGGCAATAAGGCCTTGGGAAACATGTCAGATTCAGTATTGCCCACAACTAGCAAAGATGCATTTTCTTTAGATAGCATCTTTACTGCCTCTACACAGGCTTTGGTAAAAGCCAACCTTTGTTCTCTAGGCCTTTTAGTATTATCCATGGTAAAACCATAATAGGTTATTTCCTCTATGCCCAGTTGTTGGCATAACTTAAAGAGCTCTAACCCTGGTTTTAAGCCCTCCTGATAGCCAGCTTCCTTGGGAAGACCATTTTTTACAGCCCATCTTCTATTGCCATCAGGAATTATCCCTATATGTTTAGGGAGCCTCATTCTATCACTACCTTCCTGTTTACTTTACCATATTGTCTCCTTTAGGAAGGTAAAAAATTCATATCTACTTCTTTCTACTTTGATATATTATATATAAGCCTGCAATGATGAGTAGAATAGGCCAGTATTTAAAGATGTTGAAGAATCTAAATATGTGATGAGGCAGAATGATTCTTGCTAGCATATAACCCCCTATGATAATCAAAGCAATCCCAATAAATAAAGGGGTGTTTTTTCCACTAAAACTAGAAGAACCGTCCTGATAGATTACTCCGTTATCTTCTGGTATTACTAAGGCGCAGATTATATAGGCTAAAAATCCAGGGCTACCCGGCATGAAGGTGATTATAACCCAAAAAATTCGTATTATTACTGGGTCTATATTGAAATATTCTCCTATTCCGCCACAGACTCCAGCTAATACTTTGTCTGTATTAGATCGTCTTAATCTCTTAACCATATGTTTCCTCCTCATTTTGGGTATCTATTTAGTATTATTTTAACAGATAATAGGCAAAAATTGAATATGGCTATTGATAAATTTATTCACAAGCAATCTTCTTTATGATAACATTATTAGAAGGATAGAATCTAGTTGGAGGATGAAAATGTTTAACATAGTTTCTTTGATATTTAAATACATCTTCATAATAATAATCTATCTATTTATATTGAGCATAATAAGGCTAATATACTTAGATATAAAGGGGATAGATACTAAGGCGTTAAATAATGCCAGCTATCTAAAGCTTGTAAATAGAAAGGATACCCTGCCCTTTAAGGTAAAGGAATATTATCCATTAGATAAGGAAGTATACCTTGGACGGGGGAAGGATAACCAAATCGTTATAAGGGACCCCTATATTTCAAAAAGGCATTTAAAAATTGTGGAGGACGAGGGAAATTATTATTTAGAGGATTTGGGTAGTGCCAATGGTACTTATATAAATGAAGAGAGGATTTTAGATGTGGTAAAATTAAAAAATGGTGATAGAATAAGGGTTGGCCAGATAGAATTTTTATATGTAGGTAGAGAGTAGGGATAGAATGTTTAATAAAATGGTTTCTTATAAGTACCCGCGTAATCTGTTGATGTTATTTGAACTATTGGCCCTATTCCTTCTTTTTATATATAGTAAGGATAATCTAAATAAGTTTACATTCATCTATGGAATAGGTCTAATTCTAATAGTCTATGTATCTAACTTCCTTTTATTACGGATTTCAACAGGGGATACTTACATCTTTTTAATAGTAACCATGTTAATAAGCATAGGACTTATAATGATATATAGAATAGACCCCCTATTGGGGATAAAGCAGATTCTTTGGATTGGAATGGGGATATTCATATTCTTTTTAACCTATTTAGTCTTTAAGAATATAAAGGGTTGGGAGGAATGGACTTACTTTTATGGAATTGGCTCTATTATTTTATTTATTATAACCCTTTTATTTGGCTCTAGGATTAGGGGAGCCATCAACTGGATATCAATAGGAGGGTTAAGCATTCAACCTTCTGAAATTATTAAACTGTTGACTATATTTCTAATAGCTTCCTATTATACCAGATACGAACACTTTAAAAAGCAAAAATATGGCTCCTATTACTTAATAGCAACTACCTATTTATTCATCCTATTTTTATTCTTACAGAGGGATTTAGGGACGGTATTGATTTTATACACCCTTTTTATAGCTCTGCAATTCATATATGAAGAGAATAGGAGATTGATACTCTACAACCTTTTATTTTCTATTGTTAGTGGATTTTTAGGCTATCTATTATTTCCCCATGTGAGAATTAGATTTGAAACCTGGTTAAATCCATGGAAATATATAGACAATAAGGGATATCAAATAACCCAGTCCTTATTTGCTATTGCCGAAGGTGGTTTTTTCGGCACAGGTCTTGGTCTGGGGCATCCCGACTTCATTCCAGAGGTCCATACGGATTTTATTTTCTCTGCCATATGTGAAGAAATGGGGATTTTCACTGGAATGGGAATAATAATGCTGTTTTTGATTCTGGTTTATAGGGGGTTTAAGATTGGAATAAATCAGAAGATAAAATTTTACAGGATAGTTGCCATAGGGATAAGCATACTGTTTGGGATTCAATCCTTTATAATATTTGGAGGAGTTTTAAAGATGATACCCCTTACTGGAATAACCATACCCTTTGTTAGCTATGGAGGAAGTTCCATGTTATCCAGCTTCATAGCCTTAGGGATTCTCCAAGTAGCTTCGGAGGAATTGGATTTTGAGGAGGCAAAAGATGGATAAGGAGATTAAAAGGATAATTACCGTTTTAACGGCTATATGTATATTGTTTGTAAGTCTGATGGCATATTTAACCTATTTTCAAATATTTAAAGCCGAATCAGTAAAGATGAATAGCTACAATAAGAGGTTGTGGATAAATGAGGAGAAAATACTAAGGGGTTCAATCATAGATAGGAATGGAAAGATTTTAGCCTATAGTGAAAAGGTGGATGATACTTATAAGAGATTTTATAATTATGGAAACCTCTATAGCCATATTATTGGATACAGCTATAGGGAATACGGAAAAGCAGGACTAGAATTGGAATATAATAATACTCTATTAAATATTAGTGAATCCACAGCCTTAAATGAGCTTAAGAATATAGTCCTTCCCAATACGGAAGGCAATACCCTAAAACTTACTATAGACCACCATTTACAAGAATATAGTAGAAACCTTCTTAAGGGGCATAAGGGCTCTATTGTTGCTATGAATCCAACTACAGGGGAAATATATGCAATGGTCAGCCTACCAGATTTTAATCCTACAAACCTTAAGGAGGATTGGAAAAACATTGTAGAAGATGAAAATAGCCCTCTACTAAATAGGGCAACTTCAGGCCTTTATACTCCTGGTTCTACCTTTAAGGTATTAACGGCTATAGCAGCTATTGAAAAAAAAGATCTGGATAGGGAGTATGAATGTACTGGAAGCGCTAATATCGATGGTTATATTTTAAAGGACTATGATGGCAAACCCCATGGAAAGTTGAATTTAGAAGAAGCCTTGGTTAAATCCTGCAACACCTATTTTGGAGAAAAAGGCGTAATAATAGGTAAAGACGCCTTAGGAGAGGTAGCTGAAAGGTTTTTAGTAAATAAGAAGATCGATTTTGATCTACCGGTGTCAAAATCCTCCTTCCCTTATAAGGACAATCTGGGGGAAACGGATATTGCAGCTGCAAGCATTGGGCAGGGCAAGCTTTTGATGACCCCTTTAAATATGGCTTTAATAGCTTCAGGTATTGCAAATAAGGGAGACATTGTTAAACCCATTCTAGTTAAGGAGGTTATATCGCCTGAAGGGAAAGTTTTAAGGAACAATCAACCCCAGCTCCTTACAAAAGCTGTCGATATCTTTACAGCCAATGAAGTAAAGAATATGATGGTTGAAAGCGTAAAGAGGGGAACCTCTAGGAATGCTAGTATAAAAAATGTTAGGGTAGCAGGTAAGACTGGAACTGCCGAAAATCCCTCAGGGAAAAGTCATGCCTGGTTTATAGGATTTGCTCCAGCGGAAGAACCCAAAATTGCCCTTGCAGTAGTTTTGGAAGAGGAAGGTAGCACCGGAGGAAAAGCTGCAGCACCAATAGCAAGAAATATAATTATAGAGGCTCTAAATACTATTAAATAGATAAAAAAATCCTCTCCTTGATTCACTCAAGGAGAGGATTTTTTTCTTATTACAAGAACTTACTCTTTAAATTGTTCCAATACATGTTTTTATCAAAGTTTAGTCTGGATATGGTCTTGCTTGGAACAGTAAAAGTAATTTCGGTTAGGTTGTCGTATTTTATTTCGAATCCATCTACTACTATTAAAATAGAATTTTCATAGCGGTATTCAGGTTTTATGGTAATTGGAATTTCACCTGGTACCACCGTACTATTGGGTAGAGAGCGATAAGCCCTTGAACTAATAGGGGATAAGGGAGTAATCTGTAAAGTTTTTAAAGAAGGATATATTATACTTCCTCCGGAGGAGAAATTGTAAGCAGTACTGCCAGCGGGAGTGGAAATGATAATACCATCTCCACAGAAGCTTTCCAAGTGGTTTCCGTCTATAAAGACCTCCAAATGAACTACCTTAGATCTAATTCCCTTAATGACTATCTCATTAACCCCATATAGTTGAAAACTCTTTTCCTTGGTGGTTACACTGGCCTTTACTAAAAATATTTCTTCTATCATATAATCCTCATTTATGTATTTTTCAATAAAATCATCTATATTTTCAGGCAATATCTCCTGAAAAAACCCTAAATGGCCTGTATTTATCCCTATAAAGGGAATGTTAGGGAAGTTAAACCTATGGATTGCTCTTAAGAAAGCGCCATCTCCACCAATACAGATATTTAACTCTGCCTTTTCATCGTATTTTTCAGGTATAATAAATCCTTTCTTTTTTAGTTTTTCCGTCAGTATGCTATAGGTTTTTTTTGAAGGAGAATTATAGTTATATATAACATTTATAATTCTCTTATCCCTGTTATGAACCAAATAATTTCCCTCCAAACAGTCTAACTTTTAATTTATGGTTTATCTGGTATAATAGACTGTATATATTATACAATAAAAGGTGGAATATTTGGAGGGGAATATGAATCTTTTTGAAAATACTGAGGATATTATCGTATTTCATGTAGAAAAAGATGGTTTAACTTTGAAGAAATTTTTAATCCAAAATGAAATTTCCAGTAGGTTTTACAGAAAACTCTTTAGAGGCAAAAATATCTTCGTAAATGGAGAATTTAAAAGAAGGGATCATCCACTAAAAAAGGGAGATATAGTATCTATAAAGATTGAAGAGGAAGAAAACAATATACAGCCAGAAGCCATACCCTTAGACATTATCTATGAGGATTTAGATCTGTTAGCTATAAACAAGCAACCCTATTTGGTAGTACATCCTACAAAGGGACACCAGACCAATACCATATCCAATGGGGTTAGCTATTATTTCAAGGCTAAGGGGCTTAATAGAAGGATTAGATTCATAAATAGACTGGATATGGATACATCTGGTATATTATTGGTTGCCAAGTCCTCCTTTGCCCATCAGCAAATGGCCTTACAGTTTGAAGAAAATAAGGTGGAGAGAAAATATTTAGTGGTAGTAGCTGGCATTGTAGAAAAGGATGAGGATACTATAAATTTACCCATAGGAAGGGAAGAAGAAAGAAGTATCAAGAGGGTTGTTACTAAAAAGGGCAAGGATGCTATAACCAGATACAGGGTGATAGAAAGGTATAAGGATGCTAGCCTATTAGACGTACAAATTTTAACGGGAAGGTGCCATCAGATACGAGTTCATTTAAGCCATATAGGCCATCCCATTATAGGGGATACTTTATATTACAAGCCTAGTGAATACATAGAAAGGCAAGCCCTGCATTCCTACTATTTAAAAGCCAAGCATCCTAGAAACAAGGACTTTATAGAGCTAAAAGCTTCCATGCCAGAGGATATAAGAAAGCTAATCCACCATTTAAAGGAAGATTCATAGGGCTTTAGCTCTTATGCTCTTTATCAGCATCTTTTTTAGGTGGATTCAATGTTTTGATGATTTCCAACATCTTAGTCATATCTTCAAGCTGTTTCTTTTCCTTTTCCCCCTTCCCTTCCATAAATGGCTTCATTATGTCAACCATGCTAGTAGGATTATTTAATATATCTGGATTGGCTAATAATGAGTTAAGGATTTTAAACAACCTATTGAATCTATCTAGGGTTAAAATGGTATCTACTACAATTCCTCTTTGACTTAATTTGTCCTGTGAAAACTCCCTTTTTATGGTATCCGCTATGTAGTTAAACCTTTCCTGATTACTGTTAACGGGAATGGATTGTTTAATATAAATGGACTCATTCGATCTTATAAACTCCACAGCTTCATATAGTTTTATAAATCTTTCTGTAAATATTAAAGCCTTATTTATGGCTGGTATATATTCTTGGGGAAAATAGGGACCGATTTTTTTTAAGACTTCTATCTTTTCTCTGGTATAGGGGATATTTAAATCTATTCTGTTAATGGTTTCTCTTAACACATTAGGGCCTTTATTCTCTTTATTGGAAAGAAAACTAAAAAACAGTAATAGCAAGTATACATTATACATCCATAAGCCTCCTAAAATAAGTATATATATCTATTGTATGCTTTTAAAGATAAAAGGTTACTAAATTAAGTTGTAATATATTAACCTTCTAGTTCATACATTAGATTAGAATCAATAGGGGGGTAATAATATGGAAAAGGATGAAAGAATAAAAAAGGCTATGGACAATTTAAAGGATTTCCAACCATCGGAGGAACAATTGGAACTAATAGAAGGTTTAGCTAATACCTATGCCGATAAGTCGGAAGAGGATATATTTGTAGAAATAATAAGGGTAAACCAAGAGTTGGAGTCTAAGATGAGTCCAGAGGAATATGAAGAGATCTTTCAAAAATTGGATAGTATAAGACCTTTACTAAGTGAAGAACAGCTAGAAAAGTTAGATAAGATATTAGAACTTATAAAAAAAGAACAAGAATAGATTGATGGGTAGGATTCCTCAAAGCATCTCAAAAGGGGAATCCTACTCTTTTGCCAGATATATGAAATGGACAAGGGGCTAATATGGTGGTATAATTTTTATAGTATTATGTAAACCGAGGAGGCAATTTGATGAAAACAAATGGAAAAGTAAAACTAGCTTTAGTTTTAGCCCTATCCATAATTGTGGTAATAAGTATAGGTTTTCATAGAAATAGAAGTTTTAAATATAAAGAGATAAGCTATAAACAATTCCTTAAACGTGTAGAGATGAATTTAGTAGAAGAGATAAGGTTAGATGGTTCAGATAAATTAAAAGGGAAATTTAAAGATGGAGAAATGTTTACTACAGATAATCCTAGAAAGGAAGATTTTAAGGAGTTTTTACTTCTTAACGATATAAAGGTAGTGGAAGATGGAGGAAAGGGTTTATTAAATCAAGTGCTTAGCTTCCTTCTTATGCTGACGGCTATTGGAGGGGTAAGCTATATAATAAGAAATAGTTCTAAACAGGCAGAAAAAGAGATGACCAAAATGTCGGATGTAGATGCTGCTACATTGACGGAAGGAAGGGTCACTTTTGCTGATGTGGCTGGTAATGAAGAAGCCAAGGAATCCTTAAAGGAACTGGTAGACTTCATTAAGGACCCAGAAAAGTATCTTAATTACGGAGCAAGACTTCCAAGAGGGGTTTTATTATATGGACCACCAGGAACGGGAAAGACACTTCTTGCTAAAGCTTTAGCTAATGAAGCCAATGTTCCTTTCTATGCAGTATCTGGTTCAGACTTTGTACAAGTTTATGCCGGGTTAGGGGCAAGCAGGATTAGAGGATTATTCAAAAAAGCCAAGGAAAAGGGTAAATCTGTAATCTTTATCGATGAGATAGATGCTCTAGGTAAGAAGAGAAGAGGAGCCAATTCCCCAAGTGGTAGTGAAGAAGGGGATAGGACATTAAACGCCTTATTAACAGAAATGTCCGGTTTTAAAGGAAACGAAGGTATAATAGTTTTAGCAGCCACCAATAGGATTGATACTTTAGACGAGGCTTTATTAAGGCCGGGTAGATTCGATCGACAAATTGAAGTAGGTTTACCAGATGTTAAGGCTAGGTTTAAAATCTTAAAAATCCATAGCAGAAACAAACCCCTTTCAGAGGATGTAGATTTGAAAAAGGTTGCTTTAGAAACTGTCTATTTTAGCGGTGCTAAACTTGAAAGCTTGATGAATGAATCGGCTATGATAGCTGCAAAGACTAAAGCTGAAAAAATCACCATGGACCATATCAATAAGGCTTATTTTAAAGTGTTGGTAGGAGAGGAAAAGAAGGATAGGACTGGCATTTCGTTAGAGGATAAGAAGATTACAGCCTACCACGAAGCAGGCCATGCCCTAGTGGCTAAAAGGGTATCAGATTCCATCCGAGTTACTAAGGTTAGTATAATTCCCAGCACTAAAGGTATGGGAGGCTTTAGTTTAAACATTCCAACGGACAAGATGTATCAAACTAAAAAGGATATTATTGCCAATATAATGATTGCCTTAGGTGGCAGGGCGGCAGAGGAGATAGTCTTTGGCAAGGACTGTATAACTACAGGCGCTTCTTCAGACCTCCAAAAAGCAACCAAGATGGTCTTAGCCATGATTGGCTCCTACGGAATGGATGACCAATTGGGTTTGTTAAATTATGATGTAATTTTAAATAGCAACTTAAATAATGATATTTCTTTAATCAATCGAGCAAGAGACATATTAGAAAAATATTACCATAACACAATAGAGTTATTAGAGAAAAATAGGGTATATTTAAATATGATAGCAGATAAACTAATAGTAAAAGAATCATTAGAAGAAGAAGAACTGGAAGAAATATTGGCTAAATAACCATAATTTGATTCTTCTACTTACTTGCAGAATCAAGTTTGACGGGGTATAATATAGATACAGAATAATAATTCTACGGTGTGCGTTAGTCCAAATAATTCAACCGACATAGACGAAAAGGGAGTTCGGGTTCAGCAGTGTAGAGCAAGCCATCTTAGAATGGAAGCTTAAAGCTGTTGACAGGGCACCCACCTTGAAAGAGGCGGGTGTGAATTAGTTGGAAGGACGGCACCGCGGAATTTAAAAGTCCCTTAGGGTTTATTCCCCAAGGGACTTTTAGTATATAATGATGGATTTTGCAGATACTATATCTATACCACCATAAGGAGGATGCTATGAATTTAGTCTGCCCCCTATGTAATGGACTATATGATATAGATTTTAAATGTGTTAGATGCAACTCCCCTATGGAGGAGAGGGGACCCTTAGTAAATATTATGGATGATTATAGTCCATATCTATTAGATGATATAAGCCATCGGGTCGATGGGGTAAAGGAGGAAAGGTGTATCCATACTTATCAATGCCTAAACTGTGGCTATGAAGAAAACTATCCCATCGAGCGGAAGGAACTTTAATAATCCCCTAACTAGGCATAGAAATCTTCTTTAAACTGAAGCCTATAAAGGTCGTAATAGATACCTTCCTTTTCCAATAGCTCTTGGTGGGTACCCATCTCCTCTATAACCCCTTCTTTCAGAACTATAATCTTATCTGCATTCTGTATTGTGGACAATCTATGGGCTACTGCAATAGTGGTCCTGTTTTTTATAAGTTTAGCTAAAGCATCCTGGATTAAAAGTTCTGTTTCAGTATCTATGTTGGCAGTAGCTTCGTCTAGGATTAAAATACTAGGGTCGAAGGCCAAGGTTCTGGCAAAGGCCAGTAATTGCCTTTCTCCTGCAGAAAGGGTTGAGCCCCTTTCCATAACGGGTTCATCATATTTTTGAGGCAGTTTTTCAATAAATTGATGGGCATTGACGTATTTTGCCATCCTAACTATTTCTTCATCGCTGATATGTTTGTTGTTGAGCCTTATATTGTCCTTGATGGTACCGGAAAAAAGGAATACATCTTGTAAAACTACGCCAATATTTCTTCTCAATTCATATTTATCGTATTCTTTGATATTGATGCCATCTATCAATATTTCCCCTTTTTGTATATCATAAAATCTGGTAATCAAATTTATAATGGAGGTTTTCCCAGCACCAGTAGCCCCTACAAAAGCCACCGTTTCTCCAGGGTTGATGGTAAAGGATACATCCTTTAAAACCCAGTTATCATCCTCATAAGCAAACCATACGTTTTTGAACTCTATCTTTCCCTTACAATCCTTTAAGGCTACAGGGTTTTCTGGATTTTCTATCTTGGTATCTTCATCTAAAATTGCAAATATCCTCTCACTGGAAGCCATGGCAGATTGGAGAATATTATATTTTTCCGTAAGGTCCAAAATAGGTTGGAAAAACCTCTGTAAGTATTCAATAAAGGCATATAGCATTCCAAACTCTATTGCTCCATCTAATACTTGATTTCCTCCATAGTAAAGGAGCAGTGCTAAACCAAGGGATCTGATTACCTCTATGGAAGGCCTAAATATGGAATATAGCTTAACTTCCCTTTTAGAGGTATTCAAATAATCTGTATTAATCTCATCGAATCTATTAAATATTTTCTCTTCCTTATTGAAGATTTGGATGGTTTTCATTCCAGTTATGTTTTCACTTAAAGTAGAGTTTATCTTGGACAATTGGGCTCTACCAAGCCTGTAGACTTCCCTAATCTTCCTTCTAAAGACTATGGAAAGAATAAGTATTAAAGGCACTAAGGTGAAGGATACCAAGGCCAATCTTAAATCCATTGAAATCATGATTATCACTATGCCTGCCAGGATGAATATATCCTTAAACAAGTTGACTAAAACGCTGGTATACATTTCGTTTAAGTTCTCAGTATCATTTGTAACTCTAGTTACAAGCCTTCCAACAGGGCTTTTATCGAAATACGATATGGCTAAGCTCTGTATATGAGAGAAGACATCGTGTCTAATGTTATAGATTATCCTTTGGCTGGCATAATTTAACATATAGACTTGCAGGTAGTTTAATAAAAAGGCTATGGTGATGGCAGCTAGAAATATTATGCCTATTTTAGTAAGGCCATCCACATCCTTCTTTCTAAAGTTTTGGTAGTCGGATTTCAATAAAGGAATACCTTCTTTAATATTCCCTCTATCACCAATTAGGTAGTATTGGCCATCCTCCTTCACTATCCTCTTTACAGGATAATGCTTTAATCCTTCCACCTCTTCATCCTTTAAGCTATCTATTCGGATATATTTTTTATCATTAAAGACTATACCATCATAGGGTTCAGATAAATCCACCTCAAACATAGGCTTTTTATCCCCGTTTAGATGATCGTCTATGGCTATCTTGATAAGATAGGGTCTAATAAGCTCTAAACCAGTGATAATTATCATCAAAATGATGGTTAAAACTAAATAATGCCAAAAGGGTTTTGCATATCCTAATAACCTTTTCATCAGCTTTGAATCATAGGCTTTCCCTTCTATAACTTCATCGTATTTATTATTCATAATATCCCTCCACTTAGTCTTAAGATATCTTCTCTTCTAGCAATTGTTTTTCATATAGATATCTATATAAGCCGTTTAATTCTAATAGGCTGTCGTGGGTTCCTCTTTCTATAATCTCCCCTTCATCTATCACTATGATTTCATCTGCATCCTTAACGGTAGAGATTCGGTGGCTTATTATTATGGTTGTTTTTTGATTTGTAACGCTTTTGAGCCCATTTAATATCAGCTCTTCCGTTTCAGTATCCACAGCTGAAAGGCTGTCGTCCAGTATTAAGATGGGTGAGTCCTTAGCCAGGGCCCTAGCAATGGAAACCCTTTGTTTTTGACCTCCCGACAGTGTAACTCCTCTTTCCCCTAAAACCGTATCGAATTGATTGGGAAAAGCAATTATATTATCGTATACCTGGGCTAATTTAGAGGAATGTATCATGGTTTCCTCATCTATAGCTTTATCGAAGGCAAAGCCTATATTATCCCTAATGCTAGTAGAGAATAGAAAATTGTCTTGTGGTACATATCCAATATTCTCCCTGATGGATTTTAATTTTATGTCCTTAATATTGATGCCATCTATCAAGATACTTCCTTTTTCAATATCATAAAGGCGTAATAGTAAATTTACTATTGTGGTCTTTCCGCTTCCCGTTTTACCCACTATAGCTAAAGTCTGCCCTGGTTCTATGGTAAAATTAATATCCTTCAATACATAATCCTTGCTGGTAGGATATTTAAAATAGACATTTTCGAATTGAATTTTACCCTCTACCGAATTTAGCTCTTTAGCATTTACAGAATCTACAATTTCAGGCTTTTCATCTAATAGGGCATTAATCCTTTCCATTGAGGCAATGCCTCTTTGTATAAAGTTTATAACCCAACCCATGGCCATCATAGGCCATACTAACAGATTTAAATAGTTATTGAAGGCTATAAAGTCTCCTAGGGTAATAAGGTCTAGTATTACAAGCCTTCCTCCATATATTATTACTATAAAAAAGCTAATAGCTGCAATGTAGTTTATCAAAGGATGGAATATACCATGTACCCTTACCAGCTTTAGATTTTTTTCAAAATTATTCCTGTTGACCTTATTAAACTCTTCTATTACCAAATCTTCCTGCACGAAGGACTTAATTACTCTAATACCTGCAAAACTCTCTTGAGTTGTATCTGTAAGTTGAGAAAAGGCTTCTTGTACCTGCCTAAATCTCCTATGTATGACCTTTCCAAATTTTCTAACTATTACAGAGATAAAAGGTAGTGTAAAAAGGGCTATTATGGTCAATCTAAAATTGGTGGTTCGCACCATCATAACTATAGTCAAAAGGGTTAAAAAGACCGAATCTATAAACATTACTATTCCCATCCCTAAAGCATGTCGGATAGAATGAATATCATTAGTTGCATGGGCCATTAGGTCTCCCGTTTTATGAGTATGGAAAAAATTGGGGGAAAGGGTTAACAGGTGACCAAATAGTTTTTTTCTTAAATAATACTCCAACTTTCTGGAAGTACCTATAATATAGTTTCTCCAAAAAAATCGGCCTATAGCAATACCTAGGCCGGTTAATATGATAAACAGTCCATATTTTAGTATGCCAGCATAAGTCAGCTTCCCTTCCTGAAGTAGATTGGTGGCCCTTCTTAGTATTTGAGGAACTAGCAATTGGATTGAATCGATTATAATAAGCCAGACTATACCCAAAATATAATACCACTTATGTTCTACAAAAAAACCCCTTAAAGTTCTAAAAGCTTTCATATAATTCCTCCTGCCCTAAAATATTTCGATACCCAAAATAATCTTATACCTATAATTATAAAGGAAAAAAAATATTTTTAAAGTATTAAAATCATTTATTTTACCCATACTAAGTCTATAGTCTACATACCCACTTGAAATAAATTTAACAGCTTTTAGATAAGCTTTTTATACCCAACAGTAAAAGGAGGGAGGGTTAAGATGGAATTAAATACTAAGGAAATACTGAAGAAGAAAATACTAGACGCCCAGGAAATGGTTAGGGATTACGAAACCTATTCTAAAAAAGTTGAAGATGCTGAAGTTGCAGACCTATTTAAAGACTTTGCCTTAGAGTCAGGCTATCAGGCTAGAAAGTTACAGGATATGTTAAAAAAATTAGAAAAAAATAGATAAAATTTAGAGAAATACTTTCACTTAGCTCCAATCTCCCATATAATGATTAGTAGAGTATTTTTTAGGGTAAAAACTATTCAAATAATCATGGGAAGGGGAGATTTAAGTGAGATTAATCGATCTTCTAAACGAGAGAAAAAAAGAGGCCGAAAGGAAGAAAAAAGTCGATACTGCTAAAAAACTGGCAGTAGGTACAGCTGTAGGGGCATTAGCAGGATTATTGTTTGCACCTAAATCAGGAAAGGAAACCAGAAAGGACATAAAGGATAAGGCTAAGGAAACTACTGAAAGTGTAAAAAAATCGGTAAAGGAATCTGTTGCCTCCATAAAAGACGTGGAAGAAAAGGTAAAAGAGGATATCAAAGAAAAGGTAAGGGAATTTAAAGAGAGGGATATGTTCGAGGTAGAAATAGGAAAGCACGAATCCGATGATGAAGAACAAGAGGATATGGAAAGGCAATAGGTGATCCTTATGACAACTCCTGTAACTATAGAAGAGCTTTTTAAGTTTATTCTTTTCCTATTAGGCATAGGGGTACTAGGTTACCTTTTAGTCTTTTTAAAAAATGCCAACAACCTAGTATCCCAGGCTAGAAGGTTGGCTGAAAAGAATGAGAAGGAATTGGACAGGGTTCTTAAAAATCTACCCGAGATATCTGAAAGTATCAATTGTATATTAGAGGATTCTAAAGTGTTAATAGGGCAAAATGGTCCTCAAATAACGGATATGATCTCTAATTTAAATTCCATTTCAGAAAAAATTGATACCACTAGCGATGTAATTTCTGATACAATTGAAGTAGTAGGTGATAGCATAACTGGGACTGCCAATACAGTTAAGAAGAATGTGAAAAATATAGCTGATTACATAAACCTTCTTGTGGAAATAATAGATATAATTAAGAATGCACTAAAGAATAGGTAATTATATTTTGAGAACCCAGTCGGGTTCTCTTTTAAATAGAGACTAAAATAAGGTATAATTATATTGAAGTTGCTAGCAGGGGGATATTGATGTACTATATATTATAGGCCATTGAATGTAAAATATTAACAAGTAGGAGAGGTTGATGTGGATGGAGAAGGTTAAAGTAATCTGCAATCCATCATCTGGAAGGCAGATTGTTCAAAAGAGGGTAGATTATTTATGCAATCTATTGATAAATGATGGCTATGTGGTAGGGAAATTTAATACTCAAAAAAAAGATGATGCCATGTATGAGACTATAAAGACCTGTAAGGAAGACTGGGATTTCATAGTGGTATGTGGAGGAGATGGGACGGTAAATGAGGTAGCAAAGGGGATTGCCAAGTCTGAAAGGAAGGTTCCCGTAGCTATATTGTCTGCAGGAACTGTTAATGATTTTGCTACCTATATGGGTCTTCCTAAGAATATAGACGAATTCTTTGAAATGATAAAAAATGAGAAGATACAGAAGGTAGATTTGGGCAGGGTTAATGATGAATACTTTATCAATGTAGCGGCAAGTGGACTATTGGCCAATGTTGGCTACCAGGTTGCCCCTGAAGCCAAGGCTATCTTTGGTAGGATGGCCTATTATATAGAGGGGTTAAAAGAGATACCAAGGAAGAAATTTGAACCAATTAGGGTAAGATTTGAAAGTGAGGAGTATACTAAGGAAGAAGATATACTATTGTTCTTAATATCTAATAGTGCATCAATAGGCGGTTTTAAAAAATTAGCCCCCGATGCTAATGTGTCCGATGGTTATCTAGATGTGGTCATAATAAAAAAATCGGAAGTTCAGGATTTGGCTCAGATATTCATAAATATTTTTAGAGGGGAACATGTTAACCATCCCAATGTATCATATTTTAAGTCCAAGAGAATTAAGGTAGAGACTGATGAAGATGTAGCCATAGACATCGATGGAGAATACGGTGGGAAATTACCAGCTGTATTTGAAGTAGTACCAGGGGGGTTCGATATCTTCGTACCCAATTAATTTTTATATGGAATGGATGTGGAGGTGAAATTTTGAAGGAAAACAATAATAGTGATAGCGTTGCAAGTATAGAAAGGCACTTGAGGAAAATCGACAGGATAATTAGATTAAAGGGTAGAGAAATTCTAAAGGATTTTAACATTACAATTCCTCAATTTACAGCTTTACAAATCCTCATTAAAAATGGAGAATTAACCATTGGTCAACTAAGTGACAAGATGGCATTGGCATGTAGTACAATTACAGATTTAGTAGATAGGATGGAGAAAAACCAACTAGTGGTTAGGAAAAAGGACCCGAAAGACAGGAGGGTTGTAAGGATTGAGGTTTTACCTAAGGGCCATGAAATTGTAAAACAGGTATTGGAAAAGAGAATTCGTTTTTTAGAGCAAAAGATGGCAGATTTTACTGAGGAGGAGAAGATATCACTCAGCAAAGGCTTAGAATCCTTATACGATTCCATAAAGGATGATTAGATAAAAATGTTTAAAAGGGGAAGGAAAAATGAAGCTAGTTGATAATAGGTATAAGATTAGCAAAATTGTAGAGGAAAGCATTTATAATAGCGTCTATGAAGTAATAGATTTTTGGAATGACGATAGACGGCTATTTATGAAGATGTACAATATGGATAGGCAGGAGAAGGTCATCAATTATCTTATAAACAACTTCATCGATATCGCCCACATTAGCCATGATAATTTGCTTTCAAGCGAACAATTTTCTATAATTAAAACCATTGACAGGAAAAAAATAAATATAAAAAGGTATTATTCTACTACAGAATATATAGATAGTCCTACATTAGCTGAAGTACATGAGGGCCTAGGTTTAGAAGAAAAGCTTAAAATCATACTTAAGCTGTGTAATCTACTGGATTTTCTACACTATAGAGGAATAGTATACAAACATCTAAGTCCATCTAACATATTTGTTTTGGATAATGGTGATATTAAGGTCATGGACTTAATCAATATATTCGAAAATGTAGTAAACAGGAGTTATTCAGACCTTACCAGGTATTTTTTAGCTCCGGAGGTATTGTTGGAACAGGAGGAAATTGTAAGCTATAATTCGGACAAGTATTCCTTAGGGATGTTGATTTTATATCTATTAACGGAAGACTTTTATTCAGTGGGTTCCAGCTATCGTTTTAAGGATATCCATCAGATGGACAGGGCTCAAGTAGACTATCTAAAGCATATTATAAGAGAGTTAACAAAAAATAATCCAGTAACTAGAGAAATATCTTTAAGGGATATAATTAGGGATATTAAAAGGCTGTTTAATATAGAGCATGAATTTGATTTAATCAAAGAGAGAAGTTTTCTCAACTTTAAAACTAGGATAATTGGCAGAAAAGAGGAGGTTGAAAGGGTACTTAAGCTAGATGATAATCTTATAGCCAATAAGAAGGACAAAAGGATAGTACTAGTTAGCGGCGATACAGGAGTGGGAAAGACTCGATTATTAAAAGAAATATCCCATCGCTTGAGGATGAGAGGAAGGGAAGTATATTTTCTAGAAATAAACGAAAGCATCAAACGAGGCCTAAAACCTGCCACCAACATATTGAGACAGACTTTAAAAGATGCTCCAGATCACATACTGGACAAGTACGGGAGAGAATTTGTTAAAGTTTTACCAGAGCTTAAATACCTCTTAAACGCTGACCCCCTATATGAAATAGGCGGGGATAAGGAAAGTCTTAGGCTCTATAATAGGATAACCAACTACTTTAAGGATTTGACTAAAGAAAGGCCAATATACTTAATTATCGATAATATAGACCATTGTAGCGGGGAATTCTTGCGCTTATTTAAATATATAGTAGAAAATATGGATAATACTAACTTAGTCATGATTGCCTCCTACAATGAAAGGCAAATCCCCAAGGGAACTTTAAAGGAAAAAATATTTAACGACCTTTTAAATTATGAAGGAGTGGAAGCCATAAAGATTTCCAACTTCAACTTAGCAGAGATTGGGGAATTCATACAATGCATATTGGGAATGAACTATAAACCCTTAAAGTTTTCAGCTGTAATATTAAGGGAAAGTGATGGTAACCCAAGGTATATTGAATACGTATTAAAGGATTTATTTGCAAGGGAAGAGCTTTTTATAAATGAAAATGGATTTTGGGAGATTAGGACCCAAAAATATACGGATATTTACTTTTCAACCAGTAGGGACGAGACCTTAAAGAATCAAATATCATTAATCGATAGCCAATATATGGATATAATGAAGATAGTTTCTGCTTATAACGACTCTATTTCTAAGTCTATCCTTTCCAAAATAATAGATGAGGAAAACAAACATCTAAATGGAAGGCTGGAAGAACTGGTTAAGATGGGGCTTTTGGAAGAGAAGGTAGCTGATTGGGGATACAGTTATGGCATAAATAATATCCAATTAAAAAGGCTAATATACTATAACATGCCCGTGGAAGAAAGGATTGCCATCCACAGGAAGTTGGCAGAACTACTGCTAAGAAATTATAAGGACAATTATAGGCCTATTATGGAAGAGCTTATACACCATTTAATATCGTCCAAGCAAAGGGACAAGGCCCTAAGCCTAATAATAGAAGAAGCAAGAAAAGAGGAAAATATAATGAGCAGCCACTCCCTATATCTTTGGGAAGAGGCTTATGAAATAGTAAAAGACATGGATATTGAATATAGCTTAGAGGTTTTAGAGTCTTTAGGTAACATATATTTCTTAAAGGGTGAAAACGATAAAGCCCTAAAAGTATACCAGGAACTGTTAGAAAAATCTGAAAAAATAAGGAATTACAGGTATATTGTACTTGCAAAGCTAGGGATTTCTGAGGTCTACCTTAAGAGAAATTTGACAGATGAGATATTGACTATGGCTGAAGAGATTAAATCCCTGTCGGAAAAAAATCATTATCCATTGGGAATAGCCAAGGCGGAAGTAATATATAATAGGGTCATGCTTAGTTTAGGCAAATTGGATGAGATGGAAAGGAGTCTAGAGGGTCAATTAAGCTTTACAAGGGACAATAAAATAGAAGAAGTATTGGGGGATATCTATAACTTAAAGGGTCTTGTAGAATATTTTAAGGGGAATATAGAGGCTGCAATTGAATTCTATGAAGAGAGCATAAAATATTTTCAAGCTACAGACCAATTTACCAATTCCACCAAACCCATCAATAATATTGCTAACGTATTCATTCAAAACGGTAAATATGAAGAGGCCATGGAGTATTATCGAAAGGGCTTAGAGATTGTTGAAAAATATGGCATGTTAAATTTGAAGTTGGTATTTCTTAATAATATTGGAGAGGTATATTGCAATCTAGGAAACTATAATGAAGCAAAAAAATACATAGAAGAAGCAAGAAATATTGCAATAGAAATTAAGGATACCAATATTATATTTTTAACTAGCATCAATCTAGGGCTAATCTATCTAGCTACTGGAGAATATGGGCACAGTTATAATTGTTATTCTATTTTGAAGGAAAGCTATGCTCAAAACCCTAACGTTAGCTTCGAAATAGTGGGACAATACTATAACTTTCTCGGTGAATTCTATTCTACCTTTGGACAATGGGACAAGGCAATAGAATATTCCAATAAGGCCATAGATTTTTCTAAAGATTTTAACAATATAGAATATCTAATGTCTAAAAGAAGGCTTATTCTTGTAAAATACTTTAAAACTGGAGAGTATGACAAAAAATCTATGGAAAAACTGCTAGCCGAATTGACGACTAGCAGGTTAATATTCCAAAGAAGGAACTCCTTACTGCAATTTGGTTTGATAGCATTATTCGAAGATGATTATGAATTTTTAATCAACATAATCGATGAAGACAATGAATTAAGAAAGCAATTATCCTTACTACCGTTGGAGTATTTGAGAATGATACTACTCTATAGTGCTAGGCGAGATAAGGACAGGAATAGGTATTTAGAAAATCTAGAGAAGGAAATGAAAAAGCACAATATAATAAATCTGGATATATTATTAAATACCATAATAGCTACTAACTTTGCAAAGGAAGGGAAGTATTATCAAGCTATAAACTATCTTTTAGAGGCCTTAGATTTAATATACAGCATAATAAAGAAGGTGCCTTTGAGGAGTCTACAAATCAGCTTTATAAAAAGGCATAAGACCGATGACATAAAGCGTATTCTTTCCGAGGCCATCTATAATATAAGCAATAAAAGGTTAAACTTTGTATATATAGATGACTTGAAGGCTGAGGAGCCTATAGATATATACTTTGATTATAACTCCATATTCGATCTTATAGATGATGAGCATTTTATAAAGATTACTAAATTAAACTATCTATATGAGGACATAAAGGATGTTTCCTCCATTGAAGAATTAATAGCTAGACTAACAAATGACTATCAATTTAACTTAAATCTAATTTTGAAATATCTATCCAAAGAGACCCTAGCTCAAAAGGGATTTATTCTAAGCTATGATGAAGAAAAGGATGATTATATACCCATTGCCAGCCTTGATGATAAGGATCAGTGGAAGCCTAATGAGAATTTGCTGGCCTTATCGAGTAGGTACGACAGGGGAATACTATTAAGCAGCTTGGGCAGCAATATTATAGGCTTACACAAGGACTTTTTACCACAGAATATTAGGGCAATAATATGCGTTCCCATTTTTGTTCCCTTAATTCAGCCAGAAACACCTAGTGTAGAAAGAAGGAAGAAGGTGGTAGGCCGTTCTAATAGAATAGAAGGATATGTCTACTTAGAAACAGGGCGAGTATTCAATAGATTTGATAAAGAAAGACAAAATCTAGTTAATTCTTTAGCCAAAATACTATATATAAATATAGACAATTACAGATTAAGGGTATTTTCCAATGTAGACAAGCTAACGGGTATCTATACTAGAAAGTATTATGAAAGCGAGTTTAACAAGATTCTGATGGAAGCTAAACGGAAAGAGGAATCCTTTGCGGTTTTAATGTTGGATTTAGATGGATTTAAGGAGATAAACGATACCTATGGTCACAGGACTGGTGATGAAATTTTAAGCATAATAGGAAGGATATTAAAGAAAAGCATAAGAAGTACCGACTTGGTGGCAAGATATGGTGGAGAAGAATTTATAATAATACTTAGAAATGTGTTGGAAGACGAGGCTAAGACCATAGCTGAAAAAATCAGACAAAATATCGAGGACATAAGGCTGCCTGCAATAGAGAAAGCGGTAACCATAAGCACTGGAATATCCATGTTTCCTATCCATAGCCAGTTTAAAGAGGAGTTAATAGAAAAGGCAGACCAGGCCCTTTATTGTGCAAAGGAGAGAGGAAAAAATAGAGTTATAATGTGGGATACAAATTTAGCCGACACCCTAAACAGAGGAGACCGATTAGCAGGGATTATTTCAGGTAATACAAATAGGGATCAAAGAAATATTTTAGCACTGCTAGATGTAATTAAAATAACAAATGAAGACATAGACTATGAAGACAAGATATTCAATTTCTTGGGCCGGGTTATAGAGGTTTTAGAAGCGGAAAATTGTGCCTTTATTGAAATCGAACCCAGCAGTAAAGAAATCCTTAATTCCTATGGTAGAAGGAGACAGAATTTAAATTGGGTAGAAACAGATTTTTTAAACGAAACCATAGTTAAGAGGATTGTAAATAAGGGTGAGGGAGAATTCTTAATCGACTGGGAAAGTATAAGTGAAGAAAATCTCAACTTAAAGACACCAAATTGGCAATCGGTAATAGCCATACCATTGATATTTAAATACCAGATCAAGGGTGTAGTCTATGCTACAGTCCCCATAAAGGAAAAGGAATTCGACTACAATAATTATAATCTAGCCAAAACATTATGTGACATATTTTCCACCTTATTGGGAACGGTAGATTATAACAAATCCAAATAGGGAAAAATAATTTTAGGGTAGGACAATTGCTTTTACTATAACACTAGCTACCATAGCCTTTAGCTACTAAATCATGTTGAAATATGATATAATATGTAAAAAATCTAAGTGGTTTCGCAAAAGGGAGGTGTAGAGATGTCGGTTACGATAAAGGATGTAGCTAAGTTGGCAAATGTATCCATATCCACCGTATCAAGGGTTATCAATAATTCCAAGCCTGTAAGCCGGGAAGCCAGGCAAAGGGTACTGGATGCAATAGAAGAGTTAGGATACAAGCCTAATCAGGTGGCAAGAAGCCTAGTCACCAGAAGGTCCAATCTAATTGGAGTTATCATCACGGATATAGGCAACTCCTATGTAGCAGAGATGGTTAGAGGGGTTGAAGAGGTTGGGAGGATGTATAAATACGACATAGTTCTGTCTAGCAGCTATGGAAACCCAAATACAGAAAAGAAATTTGCTCAGCTATTGATGAGTAAACAAGTAGAAGGTATAATACTGGTTTCAGAAAAGCCTAATTGGGATGTAATAGAGGAAATAGAAGGCTATAAGATTCCCTTTGTTTATTTGAATAGATATTATGATAGCTTAGATAAGCCTACTGTATCTATTGATAATTATGAAGCAGCCTTTGAAATGACAAAATATCTATTGTCCTTAGGCCATAAGAATATATTATACGTTACCAATAATGAAGACAATGAAACTTCCTTAGAAAAATTTAAAATAGATGGATATATAAAGGCTTTAGAGGACACCGAAGGGGTAAAGGGACATGTATATTCCAGCAGTGGATTTGGCATAGAAGATGGCTATAATATGGGAGAGGAAGTGGCAAAGCTAATTAAGGAAAATGATATTACTGCCGTATTCTGTTGCCAAGATGAATTGGCCATAGGGTTTTTAAACTACTGCTATGACAACGGGATTAAAGTTCCCCATGATATTTCCGTTTGTGGATATGGGGATACGAAGATAGCCTCTATATATAGGCCTCGGCTTACCACTGTAAAGGAACCCTACTATGATATTGGGGCCGTTGCTATTAGGAGAATCATTAAAATCCTAAAGAATGAAGAGGTGGAAAAGGAGCATATCTATCTACCCATTAGGATAATGGAAAGGGAAAGCTGTAGAAAAGTATGATGGTGATGTATATATGAGAGCCTTTATAGCCTTGGATTTAGATGAGCAACTAAAGGAAGAGTTGTATGGAATTCAAAAGCTTTTAAAAGATAATTCTAAAAGGGGTAGTTGGGTTCCCCAATCTAATTTCCACATAACTTTAAAGTTTTTAGGGAATATAAGGGAGGAAGAAGCTGAGAGAATAGATGAAGTTATTAAAGGCATAGCCATTGAAACTACACCAATTTCCCTTACTTTAGACAATTTAGGCTATTTCAATCATGTAAATGGGGAATATAGGGTTCTTTGGTTGGGAGTAAGGGGAGAATTAGACCAACTATTCCGCCTATATGATATAATGGAGAGGGAGATGAAAAAGATCGGATACCCCATGGAAAGAAGGAAATTCACCCCCCATATTACGCTAGGAAGAAGGATAAGAACATCTTATTCCTTTGATAAATTAGAGGAACTTATCCATTATAAACTGGGTAGAGATTTTTTATTAGATAATATCAGCCTAATGAAAAGTGAGGAGATTATGAGAAAAAGGGTCTATACTCCAATAAAAATCCATAAGTTTAAAGGGGAATAAAAACCACAGATAAGCCTGTGGTTTTATGCTTTAACTTGTTAATGTGTTAAAATGAGTCGATAAAAGGAGATGACCTTTAGTTCAATAGGGGTTACTATTGAACTAAAGCTTTTTTGTGCTGGAGGGACTTAATAATAAACTAAAAAGATTTTAAACAATCCCTTTCTAGAAGTCTTTTTATAGGCCTACAAATTTATAATTAATATATACTATAAATTAAGTTAGAAGAAGGAGAAGAACATGATAAAAGAACTGTTTAAGACGTTTTTCTTAATATTTATATCGGAAATGGGAGATAAGTCCCAGATAATAGCTATGACCTTTGCAACCAGATATAAAATTAGTCAGGTCTTGCTGGGTGTATCTATAGGGGTGTTTCTAAATCATGGATTAGCCATAATCCTGGGCAATTATTTATCTAAAATGGTACCGATGGATGTAATTCAATCTATAGCAGGTTGTATGTTTATTATTTTCGGTTTTTTGGCTTTAAGGAGGGAGGAAATTGAAGTAACAGGCAGAAAAACCTCCTTTGGTCCCATTACAACAGTAGCCATTGTCTTCTTCCTAGGAGAATTTGGCGATAAAACTCAATTGACTGCTATGGCCTTGTCAGCTGAAGGAAGGGAGCCTATGATAACCCTTTTGGGTACAATATCAGGAATGATTGCAACTAGTGGATTAGGTATCTTAGCGGGCAGCAAAATTGGGGAAAAAATACCCGATATTTCAGCAAAAATAATCTCATCCATTCTGTTTATTTTGGTTGGAACGCTAAAGCTTTACCATTGGTTACCGATAAATGTATTAGAATTAAATCACATTAAGTTTTACTTTGTAGTAATTATGATCATTCATTTCATTCTTACAAGAAGGCTTATATTGGAAAGGGAAAAGGATACATACTCCCCTATCAAAAAGGTAGCAGACCATCTATATATTAAGAGTAATATCATGGAAAGAAAGGTAGAGGATATTTGTCTTGGGGAAGGAAGATGCGGAAGATGTGTAGGCAATGAGTGTATAATTGGATATACTAAGAGGATTTTACAGGAGGCAAAAGAAAGGGAAGTATATTTTATCGATGAATATACCGACTTTTCTAATTCTAACTTTAAAGATTTTGATGAGAACAAGGTTATAGAAGCCTTAAGTTTGATTTTGGCCGATTATGTAGAAAATGGTATAATAGAAGATAATAAGTTTGTTTTAAATAGAATAAAGGGATTTTTCGAGTTAATATTATTTGGACAAAATATAAGATTTGATGGAGATATATCTAAATATTTAAGGGCTGGTAAAAGGGTAAATTACAATATAGGAAAAAAATTAGAATACAGGATAAAGGACAAACTTAATCTTTATGCAAATTAATAAATTATAGAAGGGTAAAGAGGATTTTTGTAGAATATTATTATAAAGTAGAAATAAAGGAGGGAGCATGTTGGCTGAAAACCAATACGTAATCTTTAATTTGAATTCTGAGGAATTTGGAATCGACATTATGAATGTTAAGGAAATAATCCCCTACCAGGAATCGGTAAATGTACCCAATACCCCTGAGTTTGTAGAGGGTATAATCAATTACAGGGGAAAGGTTATACCCATAATAAATCTTAAAAAGCGACTCAACCTTTCTGGTTCAGAAATTACAAAGGATACCAGAATAATAGTTATAACTTTTGATGATAAGGACGTGGGTTTTGTTGTAGATGAAGCTTCTCAAACCATGGTAATTGAGGATGAACAAATTGATCCGACGCCAGATATAATTTCCGAAGTTGATAGGAGATTTATTACAGGTGTGGGCAAGATAGGGGAAGAAAGGCTATTGATTCTATTAGATCTACACAATATATTAACAGATGAAGAAAAGCAACAGATAGAAAAGATGGAAATAGAACAAGAGGTGTAAGTGGTGACAAGTCTTTCTTTAAGGGTTGAACGAATCAACGAGATATTAAAGGAAACCATTCATTCCATAGAAAACAATAAAGAAGAGATTACGGAAATTGTCGAACATGCAAGAGAAGATGTTAAAAGAATCGAAATGGAGTTATCCCAAATTAAAAAGCAGGTGGACAAGCTAATAAGAGAAGTGGATTATTTGGAGGTTGAAGAAAAGAAGACCAAGGCCTACTTAGCCAATGTAAGTAAAAACTTTGGTATCTATACGGAAGCAGAATTAAAAGATGTCTACGACAAGGCTAATGAAGCCAGAATCAAATTGTACTTAAAAAGAGAAGAAGAAAAACGGTTTTTAGAAAAGCGAAAGGAATTAGAGCTAAGATTAAGGTCTGCCATAAGGGTGTTTAATAAGGCCGAAAAGGTGAGAAAATCCGTCAGCGTGGTTACGGAGTATCTAAAAGGGAATTTAGATGAGATTATCTTTACTGTAGAGCATTTGAATAAAAGGCAGGCTTTGGGTATAAAGATAATCGAAGCTCAGGAAGAGGAAAGGCAGCGTTTAGCCAGAGATATGCATGATGGGCCAGCCCAATCAATGGCTAACATACTAATAAAGACGGAAATATGTGAAAGGTTAATAGATATTGACAAAGAGAAGTCTAAAGAAGAGCTACAGAACCTAAAAAAAATAGTAAGATCCACTCTACAGGACTTGAGAAAGACCATTTATGATTTAAGGCCAATGTCCTTAGATGATCTAGGCCTAATACCCACTATGGAAAGATATATCCATAACTTCACCAAACATACTGGAATACCAGTTAAGTTTAATGTCCTAGGGGATCCGATTAATTTAAACCCCAGTATTGAGACTGCTATATTTAGGATAATCCAGGAATCTTTAAATAACATCTACAAGCATGCAGAAGCCACGGAAGCAAGAGTGTATCTGGAATATTCCCTTAAAAGGTTGAATTTGTCCATAATAGACAATGGAATTGGCTTTGATGTAGAAGAAGTAGAAAAATCTAGTACAGGCATCATAGGAGGTTTTGGCTTAATTAGCATAAGAGAAAGGGTAGATCTATTAAATGGGAAGATAGATATAAAATCCGTTAAAGGAAAAGGAACTAGAATCAATATTTTCATAATGTTACCAGAGGAGGATATTTGATATGGTTGCTGAAAAAATTTCTTTAATGATTGCCGACGATCATGTATTAATGCGTCAAGGACTTAAACAGCTGCTAGAGCTGGAAGAAGATATAGCAGTAATTGCTCAAAGTGGTGATGGAGAAGAGACTGTTAAAAAAGCTCTTGAGTACAATCCAGACGTTATACTATTGGATATAAACATGCCTAGTATGAATGGAATCGAAGTTTTAAGAAGACTAAAGGATTTAGGAACCGTGTCTAAAATAATCATGTTAACCATCCATGAGGATAGAGAATACCTATTTGAAACCATGAAAATAGGGGCGGATGGTTATGTGTTAAAGGATTCAGATGCAGATAGCCTAATAAAGGCTATAAGGGATGTAAATATGGGAAAAACGTACATTCAGCCAAGTATAGCCTCTATGCTAGTGGAGGGATTAGAAGAAAAAGATAGCAATAAGGAATTAGATAAGATTAGACAATTAACCAAGAGGGAATATGAGGTACTATCATTAATTGCAGAAGGACTGAGTAATAAGGACATAGCTGACAAGCTATTTATCAGTGAAAAAACAGTAAAGAATCACGTATCTAGCATATTTAAAAAGCTGGATGTTAATGATAGGATTCAGGCTGCCATTTTTGCCTTCAAAAATGACATCAAAAAAATTTGAAGAAACCAAGGGTACTATCTCTTTGGTTTCTTCATTATCAAGGTATGTGGTTCTTCAACGAAGACACTTCATTGTAGCCTCATATGGAATTGTTCTTTATATAGTCAAGCATAAAGTCTTTAAAGGTTTTATTTAAAGGTGAAAGCTGTCTTTTATTATGGTAAACGAAATAAAACTTTCGATTAAAGTCTACTCCCTTTACATAATATGCCTTATATTTGCCCGACTTAATATCGTCATTTACAGCCTTTGAAGATAGAAAGCTTATCCCAACTCCTAGTGAGACTAATTGTTTAATAACCTCAGTATCTTCTACATAAGCAACTATCTTCATATCCTCTAGGCTTAT
>JAAYEU010000070.1 GCA_012728595.1 Tissierellia bacterium | reverse complement strand
CAATATCACGACACGGGAAAAAATAGGTTTGTAAACTCGCTTCGCTCAAACAGTACAAACCTAAACAATTTTTTCCCTTAGTCGGATATTGGCACAAATCTCTCGCAAGTCGAGCCTTTTCTTTATAAATATGCCTCCTTCTGCCATGAATATTTACATATAGGTATAAGTTATGACCATATATAATTAGTAAACCCAAGCAAGACATATTTGGGAAGATAAGCCCCGACTTATGAGAGATTCGCTTGAAGTATCCGACTAAGGGGAGAAAACCGTTTGGCCGCTTTTGAAAGCGACAGCGGTTAAGCGGCCGTTTTCTCCCCGTGTCGTGATACTTCTCGAATCTTGAATTGGAGGTGGCGTTCTTCCCAAATATGTCGCGACTACCACCAAATTAAGACACATCATAAGTAATTCACAATTCAAAATTCGTGCCGCCAAACGACACATTAAGGATAATTTAATCTCCTAATAAGCCTATCGTACCCAATTGTAGTATTAGGGAATATCCTTAGCGCATTTTCAGCATATTTTTCTGGTTTATCCATTACTGGGCTGAAGTGAGTGAGCAATAACTCTTCTACCTCTCCCTCATAAGCAAGCCTTGCCGCTTCTGAAAATAGCATATGTTTATTTTCTATGGCCCTTTCTATGTCCTTTTCATCTCCATAAGTTCCTTCACAGATGAAAAGTTGGCTTCCCCTTATAAAGTCTGGTATGGTAGCTATGGGCCTGGTATCAGTTATAAAGCTTAATTTAATCCCCTTTCTTTTGCCCTCTAATACCATGGAAGGTTCAAAGGTTTTTCCTTCATAGGTAACAGGCTTTCCTTCTTGAAGGCTTTTCCAAAGCTTTTTGGGTACTCCATTGGATATGGCCTTTTGGGGATTGAATTTTGGCCTTCTTGGTACATATAGGCTATAGCCTATACAAGGAGATGAATGATCTAATTCTAAGGTAGATATTATCAAATCCCCATGGGATTTATTCCCCTCATCTAGCTCCTTTAACTCTACTCCATTATCATTGAAATTTACCATGATTGAAAGCTCTGAAACTTCAGCTATATGGACATCATAGGGAAGGTAGGGTATTGCAGTTAATAGGCCTTTCATTATATTACTTATGCCTTGCGGTCCCATTATGACCATAGGCTCTTTTCTTCCAGCATTCCCAATAGTGGTAAGAAGGCCGGGTAACCCCAATATATGGTCTCCATGGCAATGGCTTATGAGGATTAAATCCAAGGATTTAAATCCCCATTTTAAGAGCCTCATGGATACTTGAGTCCCTTCCCCACAGTCTATAAGAATCTTCCTACCCTTATATTTAATCAAGAGAGAGGATAAAAACCTTTCCGGCATAGGCATGCTGCCGCCCGTTCCCAATAAGGCTAAATCTAACATTGAACTCTCCTTTCCTACCTTCCCTTATTATGCTTAGATCTTTAGGCTAAAACTTAAACAGATTTAATCCAACCTCTTGGTTAAATTCCCTGTCAACTTCTCCTTCAATGGCATCTATTATTATCTCCCCTGTGGCACTGATTACCGCCGATGTTAAATGGCCTCCATATACATTGTAATCTTTATCCCCTAGTGTAATATGAAGGTGCAAATAAACCTCTCCATCCATCTGGCTGATATTTCCCACAAGGCTTGTAATCTCCATGTCTCCTGTCAATTCCTTAGAATGATATTCCTTGGAGCTAGTATGAAACAGACCTATTACTGCCTTATTGGTTGCTCCAATGCCGGTAACCATTCCTAGTTTGATTCCCTCTTTTTCACATAGCTTCTTAATAGATTCTACAATCTCATCTCCCTTATCTAATCTTAGCACGTATTTACTTCCAAACTTCCTATAATCCATTTTCATCCCTTCCTTTATAATAATTTTCATATATATTTTTTTCCCAATTTATCCTCCATTATATCATATCAAATCCCATACTAAAAAAGACACTCCAAAGGAATGTCTTTAGTCATCGGAATCTATAGGTGGTGTGGTCGTTACCTAAATATTCTACCTTTGCGTAGATCGGATAAGGGCAAAATGGGTTATAATTGCTTCCCAATACCCCTTTTATAATAAGCGGGCTATGTATTTTGCTAGGCTTTTTCCTATTAGGTCATATATAGTGGGTGTAAAAGCAAGGGAAAAGTATCCAGGTGGAATGTATATAAATGTTGAAAACCCTACCCGTTCCCTTCGCCATCAGGCTACGGAAGATGGTGAACTAATTTTGGTTGTTGGCTCTAACCATACTACAGGCCAAGATCATGATACAGATAAGCATTATGAAGAGCTAATAGATTTTGCCCATGACATCTTTACAGTAGAGGATATTCCTTACAGATGGTCTACTCAAGACTATATTACCTTAGACGGAGTACCTTATATCGGACGTTTCACAATGGATACTCCTAAAATATATGTGGCTACAGGCTTTCAACAGTGGGGAAGGGACCCTCCATCTAGTGAATACCACCTGCCCTCACATGGGCTGTGAGCTAAACTGGAATTCAGCAGAGAAATCCTGGGATTGCCCCTGCCATGGCTCCAGATTTACCCATGAAGGAGAAATAATAGAAGGTCCTGCAGTTAAACCATTAAGGGCAGGCAATGATGTAAATACCCTGGAAAAATTGATAAAGGATGATTATTAAAGGGACTTAAAATTTAAGTCCCTTAGCAAATCTAGGCTTACCCTTCTTCTTTAAATAATCTATAAACCTTTCGATGGATGTGTTGATAACCAATTCCTCCGGCATGTCTATGGCCTTTAATAGTTTAATGGCTTCATCGAACCTTCCTACATCGAAGGCTATGTGGCTATCGCTGCCTACTATTATTTGAACTTTGTGTTTCTTGCACAGTCGGGCTATTTCATAACAGTTTTCCTTGCTACCTATCCTGCTGGTTAAGAAAGAACTATTATTGATTTCCACTAGGGTATTGCTTTCTTTTGCCCCTAAGACAAATTTCTCCATATCTATTGGAAAGGCTGGATTCCCTGGATGGACTATTACATCCACATATTGATTTTCCATGGCCTTTAATAAGGCTCTTGTATTGCCATCTACATCCCAGGGTTCAAAACCTACCTCGTGTAGGCCTGCTAACACTATATCTAAATCCTTTAATATATGATCGGGTACGTCTAAACTCCCCTCTTGATCTAATATATTGGCTTCAACCCCTTTTAATATTTCTACTCCCTCTATGACTTCTGGTAAAACCTTAAGGTTTCCTATGTGATAGATGTGAGGCCCCCCTGGCATTTTAGGTCCATGATCTGTAATTCCCACATATTTTAACCCCTTTTTACTAGCTTCAGCTGCTATTTCTATAACGGTACTGTAAGCATGACCACTAGCAACAGTGTGATTATGCATGTCCAACAATAGTTTCATTTAATTCTACTCCTTTCCAATCTATAACTATATTAACAGAGGATGCCTTAAAAAGCTACTAGCTTGTCCAATTTTGCTGTAGAAATCTAAAATAAAAAGAAAAGGAACCCTATTAGAATTCCTTTACCTTTACAGGGACTAAGCTCTTTTCAATTTCATCCCTAATGGATTCATATTGGCTTGGTAGTTTTAGACTTTGCCCCAATTCTTCTACTGCTTCATCTACCGTAAAACCTGGGATATCGGTGGCTATTTCAAATAGATTTCCACCCTTCTCTCTGAAATATATGGATTTAAAATACTTCCTATCCCTTAAGGGGCTTACAAGGAATCCCCTTTCCTTCAATACATTGCTCCATTCCAACAGTTCCTCTTCATCCTTGACCCTTAAAGCTATATGGTGTACCGTTCCTATGCCCATTTTACCTATACTCATAGGGGTGGTCTTTAAATCTATTATGTTTCCAATGGAGTCGGTAGATTTGTATCTTATAATGTCTAATTTCTCATCCACTTTTTCAAATCCCAAGACCTCTTCCAATAAATTCATTGTCTTTTCTGGAAATAAGGACCAAAGGGTTGCCCCAGCAAATCCTTTAATGGCTTCCTTAGAACTTATGCCGTTAAATTCCCAATCGCTTTCCTCCCCCCTATCGGAAAAGACCAATTCTATTTGTAATCCATGGGGGTCTTCAAACTGGATACATTCTTCATCAAAGCTCTTATTCTTTACATAGGTGATATTGAAATTTTTAAGCCTCTCTTCCCAAAAATCCTGGGAAGCCATTGGAACTAAATAGGAGGTAGTGGCCACCTGTCCACCACCAATTTTACCCTTCCTTCCCTCTGTATAGGGAAAGGTGGTAATAACCGTTCCGGGTTTTCCTACCCTATCTCCAAAATAGAAGTGGTAAGTATATGGGTCATCAAAATTTACTGTCTTCTTAATGAATCTTAAGCCTAAGACTTCCGTATAAAAGTTTAAATTCTCCTGTGGGTCTCCTACTATGGCTGTAATGTGGTGTATCCCTTTAAATCTCTTCACTTTTTCAACTCCTTAAATTTACATTCATATCCTTAGTATATACTTACCACCAAATATTATAATCTAATCATGGAGCTTATCCTACAGCTATCACTAAAACTGTTCTCAAACTTCATCAATAATAGCTACTTTCAGGAAATGTAATTTCTGGTATTTGCTCCTAGCTTGTTTACATAATCTTTCTCTTCATATATAATAGCCATTGTTGTAAATCTAGCAATGACTGAATCCTAAATTTGAGGTACGAGGGAACCAACGAAGGGGTTTATCCCCATCCGAATGCTAACTTCGGACTAAATTTAGGAAGGAGTGCATTGAATATGAAGAGGAAAACAATATTATTGATTATGGCAATGTTAATTTTACTAGCCCTTCCCGTATCGGCTAGTGGCTTTTCCAGAACCTTATTGTATTATGGCCATCGTGGAGACGATGTTTTAAGGCTACAAAGGGAATTAAATTCCAGGGGTTATTACAACTTCTATTTAGATGGAATATATGGCTTGATGACTGAAAAGGCAGTTATCAATTTTCAAATAGACCACCGTTTAAGAATCGATGGTATTGCAGGACCAGAAACCCAAAGGGCTTTATTCAGCAATCCTATGGCTTCAAGGGGACAAGCCCTAAGTAGGTTTACATCTGATGATATCTATTGGTTAGCTCGTATCATAGAAGCTGAAGCTGGCGGAGAGCCTTATTTGGGTAAGGTGGCCGTTGGCAATGTAGTCTTAAACAGGGTAAATTCTAAGGATTTCCCTAATACCATCTACAATGTAATATTTGAGTATTATGGTAACATACCTCAATTCAGTCCTGTTGCCGACGGTACGATTTACAACACTCCATCTCAAGATAGTGTAAATGCAGCAAAAGATGCCATAAATGGATTCAGACCCGTTGGAAATGCAACTTACTTTTTTAACCCTAGTAAATCAGCAGGTTCTTGGATTGTACGCAACAAAACTTATGTAACTAGAATCGGTGGACATGTATTCTATCAATAATAAATCAGGGATTTCTCCCTGATTTATTATATTTATGAAGGACTATATAGAATATTATTTTTTTCTATGGACATACTATATAATATAAAAGAAGAAGGGTGATATTTTATGGGGGAAAGCGAAAAATTTGTAGTGGTAGTAGATGATGAGTTTTCCGAACCCATGGACAAGGAAGATGCTATTAAAAAGGTTAAAAGCTACGACAACAAAGAGGCCAACGCCTTTATGGTGTCGGAAAAGGATGCTGAAAGTCTAAAATCTAACATTAAATAAGACAGGAGTTTATCTACTGTCTTATTTTTTTATTAACCCCTTAACCAATATTTTAATCTCCTTCACCCTTAAGATGGCACATAGGATAAAATACACCAAGGCTCCTAGGATTACTGAAAGCAGTAAAACCATTAGTTCCCCTATTCTAGAATCTATAAATTTGGCCGTTAACCCAAAATAGAGGAAGTATACTACTAGACCCATAACTAATGAACTAATTAAAGTCTTTAGAAAGCTTTTCAAATAACCCCTTAAGCCTATAGGCCCTATTTTCTTCCTTAGGCTCAAGAACAATAAGAGGGTAGTAAAGGTAGCCGATATGCTGGTAGCTAATGCCAAACCACTATGGGCCATAAAACGGATTAGAATTAAATTAAGTACCACATTTAATCCTACTGCCAAAACCCCATTTAACATGGGGGTTTTAGTATCTTGGAAGGCATAAAATACCCTATTTAACATCAGCCTTAAAGATGCTCCTACCAAACCTAAAGAATAAAATATGAAGGCTTGGGAGGTCATGGCGGTTGCAGTAGAATCAAAAGCTCCCCTTTGGAAGAATACCCTGACAATGGGTTCTGCTAATATTATTATCCCTACAGTAGCCGGCACCGTAATGAGGAGTATTAGGTTTATCCCCTGCTCTAATATCCTCTTAACCTGCCTACCATCCTGCTGGGAGAAGGACTTAGCCAGCATAGGAAATACCACCGTGGTAATGGCTGTTACAAATACGGAAATGATTAAATCCTTTAAGCGGCTAGCATAGGTAAGGGCAGAAATACTTCCTTCCACTAAACTGGAAGCTAAAGTCCTATCGATTATGGTATTTACCTGTTGTACTGCCGTTCCCAGCATAACGGGTATAACTAGAATTAAAGCCTTTTTTAAATAGGGATCCTTTAGATTGATATCCAGCCTATATCTATAGCCTTGATGCCTAATGGCCGGGACTTGAATTAAAAATTGGGTAGATGCAGCTACAACACTGGTCAGCATAAGCCCTTCTATATTAGAACCATCTGCTAAAAAAATTAAATAGAATAGGAATACAAAGTTATAGGGTAAGCCCATAATTGCATGGGGACCAAATATTTCACTGCTATGTAGGTAGCCAGAAAAAACATAGGTAAAACCCAAAAAAATTATAATGGGTAGGCCTATCCTATTTAATTTAACCGCCAACTCAAACTGTTCTCCTTCAAAACCCTTAGCCAATATCCTGATTATTACTGGTGACAGTAAAAAGGCCAATAGGGCCAGTATTATGGTGATAAAGGTTATTATGTTCAATATGTTATTTAAGTATCTTAATTTTCCCCTTCTTCCCCACTTTTCCTCTATCTCTGTAAATATGGGAATGAGGGTGGTATTTAATGATGCCCCTATTGTAGTCATTATAATGGTGGTAGCCGTCATGGCTACAAAATATGTATCCGTCTCATAGCCTGATCCATATTTTGAGGCAATAAACACTTCTCTCAAAAAACCTAGAAACTTGCTCATTAATGTAAAAATTCCAATCATGGCCGCTAATTTAGCAGTCCGTCTTGTATTCGACATATAAATTCCCCTTCTGTAGTTATCGATTTATTTCTACAAAATCTAAAAGGTTACCAGTATATTATACCATAATTTATTATTGGGAATAAAAAATTATCCTAAAGGATTTACCTTCCTTTAGGATAATTCCTA
This sequence comes from Tissierellia bacterium, assembly GCA_012728595.1. GTDB lineage: Bacteria > Bacillota > Clostridia > Tissierellales > Tepidimicrobiaceae > Tepidimicrobium. The sequence continues at coordinate 12,114 of JAAYEU010000070.1, read as the reverse complement.
CCCTTATTTCCCCTTTATATAATCCATGCCCTTAAGGGCCATATTGCTCATAACCGTAGCTGCAATCATAATGGCTCTTTCATCTCCATCAAATCTTGGATTATGCCAAACGTATTCCATATCCTTTTCCTTATTACCGACCCCTACCCAGAAATAAAAGCCGGGGATCTTTTCGGTAAAGACTGCAAAATCCTCCCCACCCATGGATGGAATAGGCTCTATAATTCCTTCTTCTCCTACTATCTCCTTGGCTGCCTTATAAGCTAGTTCCGTTAACTCCTGGCTATTTATTATGGCTGGCAGTTCATTTATATAATCCAGTTCTACATCTACATTATAGGCCTTAGCCGTATGTTCTAATACCTCCTTTATTCGCTTAGAAAGAATCTCTCTGGTCTCTTCACTAAAACTCCTTACAGTACCAGTCATTTCTACCACTTCAGAAATGATATTATTAGCCGTTCCAGAATTGAAAGTCCCAATGGAGATAACTGCAGGTTCAAATGGGCTAATGTTTCTACTCACTATGGTCTGTAAATCCATTACCATAGCTGCCGCAGCTACAATTGGGTCCCTGGTTGCGTTGGGAATAGCCCCATGGCCTCCTTTACCCCTTACCCTTATCTTTATGGTATCAACAGCTGCCATCAAGCCACCTTTCTTGATGGCGATCTTTCCCCAGGGTATTTCAGGGGTATTATGTACTCCAAATATCAAATCCGCCTTTATGTCGGTAAACAGCCCATTTTCTACCATCAATCTTGCACCTTCATTGGTCTCCTCGGCAGGCTGGAATACAAACATTATATTTCCTCCTATCCTATCCCTCATATTGGATAAGATCATGGCAGCGCCCATTACGATAGCTGCATGAAAATCGTGGCCACAGGCATGCATTACCCCGTCATTCCTAGATTTATACTCTACATCCCTCAATTCCTGAATGGGGAGGGCATCAATATCTGCCCTCAGTGCAATGGTAGGGCCCTCTTCCTTTCCTTTTAATAAACCTACTACTCCCGTTTCCATCCCTAAGTCGATTATGTCGATACCTAGGGATGTCAATTTTTCCTTTATCCTTTCGGTAGTCCTGTATTCCTTTAAACTTAATTCTGGATACATATGTAGATCCCTTCTAAATTCGATTACTTCATTTTCATACAATTCCTTTAGATGATGTAAGTTTAACATTATGCTCTTGTCCCCTTTCCTACATGCTGTTTTAACCTTTAGTCCATTGCTTCTAAATCTAGCTTAAAATCCTAGCCTTTATATAAATTATAGGGGGCTCATTTTCTTAAGTCAACGACTTTCACCCTTCTGCTGTTAGCTATTTCCAGTTTTCAAATAAAAACCCCATACGAAATCGTATGGGGGAGGACCTAATTCTTTACTATCTATCTCTATTGTAATAGTTTTAAATGTAACAACCGTTAACTGTATGCTATCTTCCCTTGGAGGTGTAATGTCCAGATATACCTTATATACATCCCCTTCCTTTAAAATCTTTTCTACTCCCATGGAATATCCAGTAGTGGGAAAAGCCTTGGTAAGGGTTACGTATACCCTGTCCTCTTCTACTTTGCTACTGATCCCTTCTACCCCAGAATAGGATTGAACTATCCCAGACAGTGTAAAGGGTATGCTTATGACCTCTTCCGTATCCTCTGTTTTTAAATTATCTAGAAAGTTGCTAACCCTTTGTAATAGCACAATTACTTCTCCCTGGCTGGCGTAAGCATGAGGGTTGAACTTAAATTTGGATTGACCCTTGATTAATCCAGCATGATACAGGTCCTGTAAGGCTTCCTTCTTTTCCAATGGAAGATCTTCTAGGTCTAAAAAGGGAGTTACCCTCTGGCTGACCTTTATGGCACCAATCTCCAGTAGCTTTTCCGATAAGTACTTGGCCATATCGATTCTAGTCAATTTCACCTTCATACCAATTTCTGTCCTACTATAGCCTTTATCCTTCAAAAGGGACGAAAAGGATAATAGAAATTCATCTTCATAGAAAGCTTCCCTTGGATTTAAACGCTTAAAGTCATCCTTCGCCAAATAGGGAAAGTAGTAGAGTAGAAAATCCCTGTCTATCTGGTCCTTGGACCAGTGGCCTTCCAATTTTTCTTCCATAGCCTTAGACGCAAAGACAGGCGAGGATAGGAGTAAAATCATAATCAAGAGAATTGAAAAGGCTTGTTTCATATAATCCCCCTTTCCCCAATAAGTTGTAACAATCCTTAATTCTATTATAACCCTATGGGGTTTTTATTTGGTTACATAAGAGTTACAATTCTATTGCCATAATTAGATATAATTACCTAAATAGTATGGCAAGTAAAACTGTTATATAATACTAAAATTTTCAATTTAATAGAGGATTTTTAAAACTTTTGTCTAATAGAATAATGTAGGACTAATTTTGACCATTTTAACAAAGGAGTTGGAGTATATGAGGTTCAAAGAAAAGATGAGATTCTTCGGAAAGAAATTTAGACAAAAGCCTAAAACTAAAAGGAAAAAAGATGGCAGCAGCATAAGTATTAAATTGATCGCCTTTAGCACTTCAACCCTGATCATATTCGTTTTAGTTTTAGGGGTAATTTCTTATCTAATTTCCAGAAACGAATTGATTAGCTCCTATGAAGAACTACTCTATAACAAAGCAATAGACTCCGCTAAAATAGTAGATGAACAAATTAAAAGCTACACCTATTCAATTGAAACATTGGGAAATCTAGATCTCCTTGGAAACCCTGAAATCCCAATACAGGATAAGTTTAAGACCCTAAATTTAGAAAAGAGAAGGCTTAAACTATCTACCATCGGGATTTCAGATAGACAAGGGAATCTATACCTTTCCGATGGTAAACAATTGGATATATATAAGGAGGAGTATTTTGTTAGAGCCTATGCTGGAAAAACCTTTTTCTCCCAGCCTATGTTAAATCCTGCTACCAATAAGTTGGAGATAATAATTGCAGCCCCTTTAAAGTATGAGCAGGCACATGTAGGGGTAGTTGTAGCTAGCATACCCGCCCAGGAATTTTTTGAGATTGCAGGAAGTATAACCATGGGAGAAGATGGCCATGCATATATATTAAATGAAACTGCTGATGTTATCGCCCACCCAACGGTAATAGGAGATGCTAGTGTCGATGCTGCTTCTGATGTACCAACCTTTGGTGGATTAAAGGATATGGTGGCTTCTAACAGTGTGGATGATATAATAGCCATTGAGCAGATGATAGCTGAAGGCCAATCCAACCTTGGTAAATATGAAAGGGATGGGGATATTCACCATATAGCCTTCTCCCCTATCGTATCAAAAGGCTGGACATTGGTAGTCAGCATAAAGGAATCGGAGATGCTAAAGGGTTTGGATTCCTTAAAAATGACCTTAGTCTACACCATGGGAATAGCCCTTATAGTAGGAGTCATATTTTCCCTAGCCTTTGGCAAAAGCCTTACAAAACCAATAGCCCATATTACAGACTATGCCATTAAGCTATCTCAATTGGATTTTAGCATGAATATAGACGATAAATTAATTAAGAAAAAAGACGAAATAGGTAGGATGGCCCGAGCCTTCCAATTGATAATCGATAATATGAGAAACTTTGCAAATGAGGTACAGGAATCATCCCATCAGGTGGCAGCGTCCTCTGAAGAATTAGCAGCCATCTCCGAAGAATCTACAGCAGCAGCTACCCATATAGCCGAAACATCTGGTGAAATTGCCCATGCCTCTCAAACCCAACTAAATGAAATAGTAAATATAAGCACGTCTATTAAGGAAATTTCAGATCAGATAGACCATGTGGCTGTGGAATCTAAAAATGCCCAAAGCCTAGGGGCAAAGATTGTAGAAAAGACTAGGATTGGAAGGGAAAATATAGATGAAGTCATTCTACAGATGGAGAATATAAGGGAAAGCACCCTCAGTGTCAAATCCTCCTTGGACAATATTAATGAAAGCTCTCAGGAAATGAACAAGATGCTGGAAATAATTCAGGAAATAGCGGAACAAACCAATTTATTAGCCTTAAACGCTGCCATAGAAGCAGCCCGGGCTGGTGAACACGGTCGAGGATTTGCAGTGGTGGCCGATGAAATTAGAAAGCTGGCAGAAGAAACTCAAAAATCAACGGGAGAAATATACCATCTCCTGGTAAACAACAACTCTTTGATAGATGCAGCCAACCAAAAGATGGACTCAAGCAATAAGGAAGTAGAATTAGGTATTACCAGGGTTAATGAAGCCAAGGAAAGCTTTGATGAGATAGCCAACTTAATCCACGATATAACCGCAGGCATAGAAAGAGTAGTAAAGGCTACCAGTAATGTGGAGGACAATGTGGATAAGGTGGAGGATTCAGCTACTTCCATAGAAAACATGAGCAAGGAAATAGCCTCCATGATACAAAACTCCTCTGCAGCATCACAGGAGCAAATGGCTTCCATGGAAGAGATAAGTTCTTCAACCGAAAGCTTAGCTTCTTTAGCTGAAGAACTTCAAATACTTCTACAGAATATGCAATTGGAAATGGATGAAAAAAAATAGCCCTCTTTTGAGGGCTATTTATTATGGGGTGAGGTTAACTAATAGTTAACTCTCCAGTGTGTGGGTAGTTTAATACATAATCTATTATACCAAAAAATAATTTAAAAGGAAAAGCATTTAATTTCATTCTATACATATTTTTCTTTCTTCCTTCCCTTAAAGGCATACTTGGGCACCCTACCTATGAATAACCACCTAGAATCAAGACTTCCCAGGAATAGCACTATTATAAAGGTAAGTAATAATCCTAGGGTACAAATGAGTATCAATGACGATAGCCTACTATATCCAACTAGGCTAGGAAAGTTCCCTACTAAGTTCCTCTTTATCTCCTCCAATATTAATGGATGGGAGAAATATATTCCAAATGAATAGGTCCCAAAATCCTTTATATTATTAAACCTTCCTACCATCTTCCTGGTTAACCAAATCAGCATAGGCATGGTAAATAAGGCATATATCATGGTATGAGGCCTGATGGAGCCAAAATTATCATAATAATCCCTGCCACCGTGAATCCAAATATTATAATAAACATGTCCAACATAGAGGCAGGTGGTGATTACATAGCCTATGGATATATAGCCTATCCTTCTTTCAATAAAATCTACCAACCTATCATAATGGATGCCTATTATTCCACCGGTTATAAAGTAAGAGGACCAGCTAAATAGGGTCTTCCAATAATAGTGATTGAATAGCTTTAAAAGGCCTGTAGCATCTGGTCTTCTAAAGTAATAGCCGTATATGAGTATTAAGCCTTGGAATATGAAGAAAAAGCTAAATACCTTAAAAGGAGACTCCTCCATAGGTTTGACCAAATACTTTATTAGTAAGGGCAGTACCAAGTAAAATTGAAATATGAGGAATATAAAGTATAAATGGGCAAAGTTTTCACCAAGTATCAAGCCCCTTATAAAACCTAGCAGGCTGTCATAAGTTATAGGAAGTTTATTTATGTAGGATGTATAGATAAAATATATAGCCGACCAAAGGCTGTAGGGTAGTAGTATAAACTTTACCTTCTTCTTATAAAAGCCTTTCATATCAAATTCATCTAAGGACCTATAATTATAGAATAGGACTAAGCCAGAAACCATCATAAAAATAGGGCTTCCAAATCTGAAGAACTGGTTTAAAAATATGCCCAAATACATGGCCTTAGAACCAAATTCTGAATGAATTGCAAAAGTGCCAGTAGCATGAATAAGTAAAATTCCCATAGCTGCTATAGCTCTGATGTAATAGAGTTCCTTGATTTCTTTCCGTCTAGCCATTTTGATTCTCCTTCTCAAATTTTTATCACCGATTTATTATACCAACTATATATTATATCAAATTAATCCTTTAGTCCATCTAATTTTGTTATGGAAAAATTCAATAAAAACTGAGCTTTCTTCTAGGCAAGATATAAAAAAGTCAAGGAAAATGGGTTTTCCTTGACTTTTAAGCCACTTAATAATCAAATACCTCCACATTATATCCTTTATCCCTTAATTGATAGATTATGGTATCTGGAGTAACAAAATGTCCTGCACCTACTACTATGAAATAGGTGGCTTTTTCATCCGACTCAAGCAATTCTACAATTCTCTCTGCCATATATTTGTCCCTTTCTCCAAAGAGCATGTTGGTAATCTCATCATCTTCACCTATAGCATTTTCTAGGTAACTTTTTGTAAAGCCTTCAATATCTCCATCTTTCCATTGATTTAACCATTCTTCTATCAGCTCAATTGAAGCTAAATGATTATCCGATGAGTTTAGTATATTGTCTAACACCTTGCTCAAATATTCATCCTGATATTCTGGAGACAGGCTGTCGAATAGTTCCACCTGATAGCCTATTCCCTCTAGTTCATAAATGGGCATCCCCATTAATTGGGCATGGGACATGAAGTATAAGTCTACTCCCAACCCTGCCGATGGTAAGTTTTCATCTAGATTACCTGCATCAGCCATGGATAGAGTTTCTAGGGTGATAGCTATGGCCCAGGGTTTTAGTTCTTCTAAAAATTCCATGGGCATACCATAACTTTCAACTAAATTTGATAGCTTCTCGTAGGTCTCTTCGCTAATATGGTCCTTAAGTAAAGTGCCATCCTGGTATGCTATTAGATCTATGAAGTCATCTATTTGGCCTTCCATGTTAAGTATATTGGCCTCTACAAATAAGACATCCGATTGATAAAAGGCTTCCTTTAATTTGTGGTTTAGAGGATAGATATGGCTATTGCCTACGTGAATAGAGCCCAATAAATAGATGGTATTGCCATTATGTTCTACCTTCCATGCTAATCCCTTTGCACCTGCTCCCAACAAATTATATGTATCCTCTATTAGTCTGGTAGCAAATACAATCGCCTGTTCTGTAGTACAAATATGGTCTAGATTTAGTCCACTTCCCTTGCCCTTAAGTATGTTTCTTTCCTGCATATATTCGATGGGAGAGTTGCCAACTTCTAGTTCATATTGGGCCAATATATTGTATAACCTTATTATTACATCCTCCCGACTTCTGTCACCCTTAGAAGCTATGGGTGTGAAGTCTTCCTTCCTATCCAATCCCAAGGCTTCTATTTTATTGGCTGTATTTGTAAGTAGTAGCTCCAGTCTTTCCTCTGAAATTTCCTCCCTAAAGCCCTCATAGTACCAATCACCAGTGTATATCCCATATCTTTCCCCTTCATTTAGGGTAACCCTAGCCCAGGGGCTTATATCAGGAGTTGGAATTTCTTGGGCTAAAATAGGTGTTACGCTAATTATTAGAAGCGAAAAAATAATAGATAGACTTAATATGGTCCTTAACAGACCCTTTTTAATTTTACTATTCATCTCATCTCCCCTAACATATTTTATTTGGTTAATTACCATTATAATCCATTAATAGATAAAATACAATGGCTAAATATTATCAATTCTTTGTCTTTATATAGTAGCAAAGGAGATGAGAAATGTTACTTTATAAAGATAAATCCCTGTGAGCCTTTAGCCCATAAGCCGATTCTGCCGACTTTATGGCATTTACTACCGCCCTTTCCATGGTCCTAGCAGCTAAAAATCCAACTACATTTATATCGGCTTCCACTCTTCCTGTTGCCATGGTAAATATGGTATCCCCGTCGAATATGGAATGGGCTGGCCTGATGCTTCTGGCATAACCATTATGGGCCATGGAGGCTATTATATTAGCTTCAGCTTTGGTAAATATACCATTGGTAACCACAAGACCTATGGTGGTATTTCCGCTAAATATATTCTTCCTTTCTGAATAGCTTGCTGCCATTATGTTTTCCGTACCAACTAATCTTTTACCCCCTTCATCTAAAAGGCCTGCTAAAATCTCTCCACTTTCTGGGTCTATTATATCTCCCAAGGCATTTACTGCAACTATGCTTCCCACCTTTAAATCCCCAATTTGAAGGCCATAGGAGCCTAGTCCTCCCTTCATGGCCCTTTCCATCCCTAAGAACTTCCCAACACTAGCACCAGTTCCAGCTCCCACATTTCCACTAGGGCATTCCTCATCCCTTGCCTTTAAACAGGCCTCATATCCCATATTGAAATCTGGCCTTACCCTGTAGTCCCCTACTGCCAAATCGAATAAGACAGCTCCACATACTATGGGCACCTTAGTAAGCTGTACATCAAATCCAATATCCCTTTCTTCTAAATACTTCATAACTCCTGATGCTGCATCCAATCCGAAGGCAGAGCCACCTGCCAGCAATACTGCATGGACTTTATCCACCAAATTCTTTGGGTCCAACAAATCCGTCTCCCGGGTTCCAGGGGAACCTCCCCTAACATCTACCCCAGCTGTAGCCCCTTCTTCACAGATTATAACGGTACAGCCTGTGGCTGCTTTGGTATCCTCAGCATGTCCTACCCTGATGCCATCGATACTTGTGAAGGATATTTCCTTCATATTCTTTTTCACAGCCTAACCCCCCTCCTACCTTAATACCTAAACTTAAATTGTTTTAAATTATAGTATTATTATACTAGATACCCCCAATTTGAAAAAGCACCCCTTTTAAATTAGGGATGCTTTATGCTATATCAATTTATCTAAGAAGCTAGTTCCATTTTCAGTTTTCTCTACATCAAAGTATTCTGCAATACTGGCTGCAATATCGGATAGGGTGTCCCTTTCTCCTAGATCCGCTCTCTTTAACTTCTTACCATAGACCAAGAGGAAGGTCTTCTCTCTAGTATGTTGGCTAAATCCTATGGTTGGGTCATTTCCGTGGTCAGCTGTAATAAATAAAATATCCTCATCTTCCATCTTATCCACAATTTGACCTATATAGTCATCTACAATCATCAACTTCTCCACATATTTCTCCACATCTTGGGCATGGCCTGCTAGGTCCGTTTCCTGAACGGTAGCAGCTATAATGCCCGACCTTTGATGGCCCATGGAATCAACAATTTCCTTCATAACCTTTTCGGTATCCACTGCAGGGATCCTTCTAGCCTTTTCACATTCTATAACGTCCTGCATCTTCCCTATCAGGGTTACATCATAACCCTCTCTAGCTAGTATACTACTTATCTGCTTATCTGGGTCTACTCCATATCCTAAATGCCTGCTTAAATAGCCCTTATTATATACTCCCGACTTAGGGGAATTAACCCCAGTAAGCCCATCATGCCTAGTTTCTATGCTATTTAAAATATCATCTATGGTAACTCCCTCTCCCCCAAGGGCTATTACCCTATTGACCTTTACAACGCTCCTTACCTTCCTAGCTATGTCTATGACCTCTTCAAAGCTGATATAATCTAAGGGGGCTGTAACATTGTATATTTGCCCATAATCCGTCTCTATATTGTCTGCTACTACTACTAAGTCATCTACCAAAATATATGGCTTATCCCTTTGTGGACTAGTTACCCTATGCCCTTCAGCTTCCAGCTTTTTAATCACTCCATCTCTAAAGTAGCTAAAAGGCTTCAAGAGCGGTTTTTTTGGTTTAGTTCCCATAATCTCCTGATGGCCTACGTAGCTATCAGCCCCATAATGTTCAAGATTTAGTGTTCCATAACTAGCCAAATTATCTACTTTTTTTAAGCTATTATGATTAAGAATCTTATTAATACCCAATCTTTCAAAATTGGATATATTGACTTTATTAGCCTTATCTAACAAATGAACAAAAGTATTTGCACCTACATCCTGAGGCCTAGTCTCATGGACATCTTCCATATAACCTACCCCCAAGCTATCTACTACTACAAGAATGGCTCGTTTCATCCCATCACCTCTATTTAAGCCTGTTGCCCAGACTATCGTATATTCCAATTACTCTAGCTTTTCCTTCCTTAATTCCCTCAACTAAGGCTACTTCTGACCTGGTTACAAAAATTTGGGTCCTAAAGGCATATATAACAGTATCTCCAACCCTTACTTCCCTATCCTTAATTTCAAGTCCGCCATAGTAATCTATATTTGCAGGGGATAGTTGAATGGCAGCCAGTTTATTGTTTAAAGCCTCTTCTAAATTCCTTCCTACTAAGGCCCCTTTTAAATTGCCCCTTCTATAAAATCCTCCACCATAGGCATAGGCCACTCCCTCGAATAGATGGGAGACTTCACTAACGTAAACCATAGCTGGAATTTCTACCTGATCTATATCCGCATTAATTGGGATGGTTCCTGTAAAGGCATGGCCAGGCTCTCCGTAGTTGGCCCCTATCTCCTTTAAAAGTGGAAGGGATGCAACTGAGTTAGCACTTGGGGCGTTTATCTGCTTCAGGTCCAAATTCAATTCTTCCCTTAATATCCTGGCCCCTTCTATTAGGGTTTTAGTATTGGGGGTTTTTAAAATTTTCCTTTCATTAGAATCATATAAAAAACAAGGGAAGGCTGTAACTCCAACTATTCTAACTCCTTTAAGTTCCATTATCTCCTTAGCCTTTTCTTTCAACTCATTAAGCTTAAAGCCTCCAGTTTGGCCTTCATAGATTAAATCCTTATCATCTATTAGCTTTAGCAGAATATCCTGAACCTTTCCCTGCCCTTCTGCTATATGGGAAATCTCCTTAGCTTTCTCAGTGGTAAAAACGGTAATAACCTCTGGGTCTAAAGCCACTATATCTTCAAGCATATTGGATGGAAGCTGGACTAAATGGCCTACATTCCCTATTTTAATTCCATGCCTTGCTAAAGTCATAGCCTCCCAAGGATCCACTGCTACCGCCTTATGGATGCCAACTTCAACTATCCTCTTAGCAAGTTCTGGGTTTCTACCTATCTGCTTGGTCATCATATAGAGATTAATATGGTTTTTATCTGCCTCTTCCTTTATTCTCTTGGCATTTTCCACTACATTGTCAACATCCACCACATAGGTGTTGGGCTTTATTTCGCCCTTCTGATGGAGATAAATGGCTGCCTCTAATAACTCTTTATTTCGTCTAATGGTTACATCTAAAAACATCTAATCACCTCATTTCATGACTTTAGCTACTGCCTCATCTAGAACTCTTATTATGGTATCTGCTCCTGCTCTCATTGGGTTTATTCTAATCATGTAATCTTCCAGTTGAGGATTGGATTTTAAGAAGGTTCCCGAAACCCTATAAAACATTGCCGTAACCTCATATCTGGATTCGGCTCCTACTGGATGGGGAGCGCCTCCTAAGAGGTTGGTATATTCCAATACCTTTTTAGCTATGGGCTGTTCAAATTCTACCAGTATAACCCTGGATTGGGCGTTAGCAATAAAGGCAGATTTAATTCCCTTAATACAGCCTTCATTAATCCTCTCAACCACTTCATCCACTACTTCCTTTTGTATGGCTAAGGCTACTGGTGCATATACCAAAGACCTTAAGGCATCCATGGCCTCAAAGCCCTGTACCTGGCTTCCTCCAGAATAGTTCATCTGCCTAATCCTATCTATAGTATCTTTATCACCTACTATACAACCTATTCCTTCTGGGCCCAGTAGTTTAAATAAAGAAAAGGCACTGGAATCTCCACCGCTTTGCACCCCTATTTTTCTGGCCTTCATCACCACATAATTGTCGTCTACCAGGATATATAGGTCCTTCTTTATTGCCTTAAGCTTCTTAATTACTTCTTCCAAATCATATCTATCATCTATCCTCTGCCTTGAATGTTGAATAAGGCAGAAGTTTATATCCTCAATTAAACTCTCATCAATATCTTCCACATTATTAAAATCTATTTTAACGGGTTTTAGACCCATAGAATCTATAATAATCTTAGTCGTAGGATATATTGGAGCATCATGGATTAATATCTTTTCACCAGGCCTCACCCTTGAATTTATCACATTCCTTATGGCCCCAGTACCAGCTCCCCTGACTAGAATACAGGCCTCAACCTCAAAAAAATCAGCCAAAACTTCTTCTACCTTCTGAGTATAGCTTGGCCTACCAAGGCCTGGTACCACTCCATAATCTCCTGAGCTTAAGAATTCATCTCCCCTAAAATGCCTATGGATAATATCTACTAATTTAAACTGAAACCCTTTTGCTTCCTCTAAATCAATGGTCTCTATAGGATATGTTTTCAT
>JAAYEU010000069.1 GCA_012728595.1 Tissierellia bacterium | reverse complement strand
GTGGATGGTTACTTTTTCCAACAACCTTTCTGAGCCCGTTTCTTCCTTAACTATATTGTAAAATTGCTCTAATAACTGATCCCTATTTTCCCTGGCAAAGTCAAGGGCATAGTTCATGGCGGTAAAGTATTCTTGTCCCTCTTTGGAATCCAAATAAAGACCGGCTAATCCCTGCTTTGGCGGTGATAATTTAGTAGTCTCATTTATCTTATTAGCCACCTTATTATAATAGTTGGCTATTTTATATCCAAAATTTCTACTACCCGAATGTACCATCAACCAGATATGGCCGTCACTTCCTCTTTCTATGCTCATAAAATGGTTTCCTCCACCCAGGGTACCTAATTGATATCTAGCTGAATCTAATTCTTCATAGATTACCTCTAAATCTGGTGGATTATTAAAACCTTCCCAGTCTCTTGGCATCTTATGATGTTTATGGCCTAAGGGTATGGTGCTATGAGCCCTGTCCACAATACGCTCAATCTGGTCAGTCCTTATATCTAAAAGATCGGTTTTAGCTGCAATAATACCGCACCCTATATCAACTCCTACGGCATTGGGGACTATCACTCCCTTAGAAGCTAAAACCCCACCTATTGGCATTCCAAAACCCACATGCACATCTGCCATCAAAGCAATGTGAGAATGAGCAAAGGGTAGATTGGAAAGATTAATGGCCTGTTGTAAAGCCTCTTCTTCTACCTCATCGGCCCAAGATTTTATGGGAATTCTCCCTAGATTAAAAATTTTCATCAATAACCTCCTTCTATCCTAAACCACTAGATACTTGGGTAAATCCTTACAATAGTTGCAATGACGAGGGCTAGCCCAATCGGTAAAGGATACCTTCTCTAGCTCATATATATCGGGAGGCTGTTCATAGGTTTCTACAAAATCCTCTATGGCATTTTCCAAATGTTTATTACAGACTACATACATGTAATCACTCCAGGCCTGTACAGAATATAATTCCATTTATAGTATGTGCAAAAAAATATTCTTTATTAAAAGGGTGTTTAAGGCATTAATCTATCTTACTTCTGAAAAAACTATGCTTATAGTAAGCTTATTCTTATTACGAATAACAGTTAAATTTGCCCTATCCCCTTTTTTGTAATTATATAAAATCCTTTTTAATTGATTCATGCTTTCTATTTCCTGATTATCTATTCTAGTAACTATATCCCCTGCTCTTAAGCCAGCCTTATCTGCAGGGCTATTTGGAGATACTTCTACTATAATAACGCCTTTGTCAGCATTTATTTCTACTCCCCATTCCCTTTCATATCTTTCTACCTCAGTTGCAGCAATGCCTATATATACGGATTTAAAATCTCCCTTTTCAATTACCTCTTTAATTATGGGTTTTGCTACATTTATGGGAATGGCAAAGCCTAGCCCTTCACCTACCTGGGTTCCAATCTTTACAGTATTAATTCCTACTACCTCACCCTTACTATTTAACAAAGGGCCACCGCTATTTCCCTTGTTAATAGAGGCATCCGTCTGGATTAAACCCTCTAAAACATGGTATTGGCTCACCCTTATGGTCCTATCCAATCCTGATATGACTCCAGCTGTAACCGTTCTTTGAAAATCTAAACCAAGGGGATTACCAATGGCTACAGCCAATTCCCCTACTTCTAGGGTATCGGAATCTCCTAATTCTGCTGTAGGCAGACCCCTGGCTTCAACTTTAACGATTGCCAAGTCTAAAGCAGGATCATTCCACAATACCTGACCTGGAGCCGTATCTCCATTTTCAAATAGCACGTTTATCTGTCTTACATCTCCATCTGCAACTACATGGGAATTTGTAAGAATATACCCATTTGGATCTACAATTACACCTGAGCCTACTCCGGCTACTTCCCTTTCCCAAAAGAACTCTCTTTGGACTTGAACAGTTGTAATACCTACAACAAAACTCATCCCCTTCTTAGCTACAGCTTCAACCGTAGAAATATTATCAGAAGGGGTAATATGTATTTCTTGTCCCCAACTTGTTGGCCCTTCCTTGACCTGATAAATTTCTGGTACAGGAATTATTTTACCGTATAAATAGGTAGGTGCAATATAGACACTAATTATTCCTCCGATAATTGCACCTAAGAGAGCAACTAGAAAATATGAAAAAGCTCCTCTTCTTCTAGGGGGTCTTTCAAAATACATTCAAATTCCTCCACTTCCACTATAAGGTATATACTGTAGTAGACCTATTTCTATGAGCTAGACTTAAATTTAATTCCTTATTCACACTTATACCTTGTTTTTCTATACATTCCTTCACCGTTTCATATGCTAAAGAAGGTCTATTATTCTCTTCGCTTAAATGAGCTAATAGCACTATCTCACCATTACCCGTTAATATTTCGGATAATACCCTGCCGGAATCATAATTAGACAAATGACCACGAGTACTTAATATTCTCTTCTTTAGATGCCAAGGATACCTTCCTTCCTTAAGCATTTTAACATCGTGGTTGGCTTCTATAAAATAAAGGGAAGAACCTTTAATTATATCCTTCATATTATCATTTACCCATCCTGTATCAGTTATAATACTGGCTTTTATATTTTTATAATTAATACAATAGCCCACAGGATCAGCTGCATCATGGAATATACTAAAGGGAAGTATGTCCATATCCCCTAATTGAAAATACTCACCTGTCTTTATTATTTTAATGTTTTTCTCCCTTATTTCGCCTATTATATTTTGCATACCCATCCAGGTATCTTCATTTGCATATATGGGAATGTCATACCTTCTAGAAAGTACCCCTACTCCCCTTACATGATCTATATGCTCATGGGTTACCAGAATACAACTTAATTCCTTAGGGCAAGCCCCTATAGAAGATAATAGTTTTTCAATCCTTTTACCACTTAAGCCTCCATCTACTAAAACCTTCATCCTATCCGTCTCTATATATAAAGAGTTTCCACTACTTCCGCTGGATAGGGAGCAAAATCTAAACTCCATTTTATTCACTCCAATATACTATTAATATATATATTATATATAAACAAAAAAGAAGAACCAATAGATTCTTCATTTTAATATTCATCGATAAATATTTTATACCCATCATCAAATTGGATTCTCCAGGCTGGAACGGCTTTTCCCTGCTTGGCATCAGTAGGTTGATCTAGATAATCGTGTTTTTCTGGCTCAAAATAATAACAGAGAGAAATATCTGTGATGGTCTTCCCATAAGCCTGTTGCATTCCCAACAAGGTCAATATGGATTTTGGGGCTGTGCTTATGTATATTTCCACATCCGCCAAATCCTTTTCCTTTAACCATGACCTTTCAAACCTTTTTACTCCCCTTTTATCGATTTGAAAGTTGGTAAAGGCCTTTTCTACAAACACATCCTTATATACCTTGGAGTATTCAATATAAAATATCCCTTCATCTTCTTTTATGAAGGAGAGCTTCATATCCGCCATATTGAATTTACCCTTATCTATAAAATCCTCAGCCAATTGAAGGGCTTTATCCTCATCTAAGTCCTTATATATTTCATCATCCTCCTTATTTTCATAAATAATGGACCTTTCATTTATCAACAGAAAGGATTCCTCACCTTTTACCACCTTGCTAAGACCCACTGTATTCTGTTCAATTATTCCTTCATTATCAAAATAATTTTGATTTAATTGCTCTATATTTACCCTTTCATATTCGACTATCATAGAATTTAAACGTGGTATTTCCTTGGGTATATCAGTCCCTAGCCTTATGTCCTTTTCAGCCAATAAAGCTATAACTTCATCTATGAATTCATCTTTAAGCGTAGGTTCATAAATATGGTTTTCCCCTACTAATACATAAATTAATAATAGATTAGTAATTATAAATGCAACTATTAATATGGTCTTAGCTTTTGACCAGTCCATCCTTTTCACCATCCAAAATTAACTATCTATTTTACTAAATAAAAGCTCACCATCATAGACGTCAAAGGCATAAGTCCTATTTCCTACCCTCAGTACCCATACTCCTATTAATTTTTCCTTTTGCTTATTATTACAGGGGTCTAAATAGGCTAAAGAGACATCTTTGATTGAAGAGAGAACTTCTTCCTTTAAATTATCTTCATCTACTAAATCTAATGATAACTTATTATCCTCTATATATCCCTTTGCTAGTAATGGATACTTCATATTTATAATTTCGTAGGTAGATAGCATGGGCTTAGTTTCTTCTACCTCGTTTAGATTGATTCTCATATCTCTTCTAATAAATCGCTTATAGTTCCTAACATAATTATTATAAACATCAATTTGGATAAAGTCTTCGGCTATATCTTTCGATAGGATTACTGGAATTCCT
>JAAYEU010000068.1 GCA_012728595.1 Tissierellia bacterium | reverse complement strand
TGCAAGGAGTTTGATGAAAATAAGAAGGTTTCCAAGGAGGATTTAGAATTTATATTAGAGGTCGGGAGGCTGTCTCCAAGTTCCTTTGGCTTTGAACCTTGGAAGTTCTTAGTTTTGGAAAATAAAAGCTTAAGGGAAAAGATATTGCCTGTAACCTGGGGGGTACAAAGGCAGATGCCTTCATTAAGCTATCTAGTTGTAATATTAGCCCGTAAGAAGCTAGACATGATATATAGCTCAGACTATATAAAGTACATGGTGGAAGATGTGCATAAAATTCCTAAGGATATGGCGGAATTGAGGATTGAAAGATATAGAAAGTTCCAAGAAAGCGATTTTAAACTGCTTGATAACGACAGGGATATATTTGACTGGGCTGTTATGCAAACCTATATACCCCTTGCCAATATGATGACTGCTGCAGCCCAAATTGGGATTGACACCTGCCCCATAGAAGGATTTGATAGGGAAAAACTAGAACAGATACTGGAAAAGGAAGGGGTTATAGACAGGGAACAATTTGGCGTTTCATGTATGTTGGCCTTTGGCTATAGGAAGGAAGATCCAAAAAGGCCTAAGACTAGAAAAGCAATAGAAGAAGTGGTAGAATGGATATACTAGTACTTATTTAGAGGTGAATTATGGCAAAACATTACTACGCAGTAAAGATAGGTAGAAAAAAAGGCGTATATGAAAGCTGGCCTGAGTGTGAAGCCCAGGTAAAAGGCTTTTCCAATGCAGTATATAAAAAGTTTCCTAGCTATCAAGAGGCCTTGGATTTTATTGGAGATGGCGAGGAAAAATCCATAGAAAAGGATATAAAAAATCTTGCTCCTAATGAAATGATTGCATATATTGACGGCAGCTTCCATGAGGAAAGCAAATATTATAGCTTTGGTGCCGTAATTTTTACAGCTGAGGGGAAGGAAAGTTATTTTAAGAAGGAAAAGGATTTAAAGTTAGTGGATATGAGGAATGTGGCCGGTGAAATTTTAGGGGCCAAATTTGCCATGGAAGAAGCCCTAAAAAGGAAAAAAGATACCCTCTACCTATACTATGATTATATGGGGATAGAAAAATGGGCTACTGGGGAATGGAAGACTAACAAATACGGCACTAAAGAGTACAAGAAATTTTACGATTCCATCAAGGATAGCTTAAGGGTAGTATTCATGAAGGTCAAGGCTCATTCAGGAAATGAATATAATGAGGAAGCAGATAAGTTAGCTAAAAAGGCCTTAGGAATATAATACTAATGGGTATACCCATTAGTATTATATTTTTTCATAGGGGATATTATTTCTTTCCAATAGCTCTATGGCGTAATCGTCTACCCTATAGCTGTACTTATAATAGATCTTTTTAATTCCTGCCTGTATCAAGGCCTTTGTACAATTGAGGCAGGGAAAGTGGGTAACATAGACCTTACACCCCTTGACGGAGATTCCTTCCTTTGCACAGTAAAGTAAGGCATTCATTTCCGCATGGATGGTGGCTATACAATGGCCATCCCTCATGGTATGGCCCACATCATTACAGTGGGGGTTACCAGAAATGGAACCATTATATCCAGTGGAAACAATCCTATTATCGTCGTTTACGATTAAACAGCCGACCTCTGCCCTATCACAGGTAGACCTGCTAGCCACCATTTGGGCAATCTCCATGAAGTATTCATTCCAAGGCTTTCTTTTATCCATATTTACTACTCCCTTTCATTTAGTAAATCTTAATAGACCGATTATATAGATATATTCATACATATATAATATAATGTAAGTAACTAGTTTTTCAATATTATTATAAATTTCTATATGGGTAAGGAGATATGTATGAGATATGTAATTAAAGAGAGAATCTTTTCCATAGCGGATAGATTCAATATTGAAGATGAATACGGGACACCCCAATATGAAGTAGTTGGTAGAATCTTTTCATTAGGGAATAAGCTTAGCATCTATGACCTAGATGGGAAAGAGCTCATCTACATTGAAGAAAAAATTTTTAGATTACTACCAGAATATTCTATTTATAGGGAAGGTAGCATTGTAGCTAAGGTTAAAAAACAGCTCACCCTTTTTAGACCTAAATTCAATATCGAAAGTTCCTATGGGAACTTTACAATTGATGGAGATGTATTCCGCTATAATTTTAATATCCTTAAAAACGGAAAGCCTGTTGCCTGGGTAAGCAAGAAATGGATATCTCTATCTGATACCTATTCGGTAGAAATAATAGATGATGAGGATCATGTCTTTTTATTGGCCTTGGTCATTGTATTAGATCAAGTATTCCATGATGGGAACAAAAACAATGGTTAGGAAATTTGGAGGAGTGGTGTAAGTGGATTTATTTAATATCCAAAAATCCGTTCAAGAAGTTGCAGAAGCAATATTGGCAGTATTGAATGTAGATGTAACCATTGTAGATAAAGATTTAAATAGGGTTGCAGCTACTGGCAGGTATAAAGACCTTATAGGCAAGCCCTTGCCTAAAAACTGCTCCTTTGAAAAGGTGGCTAAAAGGGGAGAAGCTCAATTTATTGATAGCCCTAACATAAGTCAAAAATGTTTTAGTTGCAGCTTAAGAGGAAATTGTGCAGAGCTGGCCACAATAGGATATCCTATTATAAGCCAAGGGGAGCTATTAGGCGTAATTGGACTTATTGCCTTCGACTTAGAACAGAAGAAAAGGATTCAAGAAAATTATAACTCTCTGTTGGTTTTTTTAAACAAATTAGGAGATTTGCTGGCTGGGAATTTAAAGTATACCAATACAATCAATAGATTAACCATCCAGAGCCAGGAGATAAAGGAAATAATAGATGGATTAGGTAATGGAATAATTTGTACTGATACTAGGGGTAAAATAAAGTTTATCAATTCTAAAGCAGAGGATTATTTACAGATTAAATCCAATGACTTAATCAATAAGCCCATATCAGAAATCCTGCCAGATTTAAATTCCAATCTAAAGGCTCTAAATTCCATGGAAACTAGGGTAACTGTAAGGGGTAAGAAGAAAAGCTTTATAATAAAGGTTCTTCCAGTAAAGGTGAAGGACAAAAGGGTAAGTAATATTATAGAAATCCATGAAACTACCAATATGGTGAGAAATGCCTATAATTTAATAGAGGGTAATAGCAATATTACTTTTGACCATATTATTGGCAATAGTCCTAATATAGTAAAGGCCAAGAACCTAGCCAAGGAGGTGGCCAAAAGCAAATCCACCGTATTGTTAAGAGGGGAAAGCGGTACAGGAAAGGAATTATTTGCAAGGGCTATCCATAATGCCAGTGATAGAAGAAACTTTCCCTTTGTAGCCATAAATTGTGCCTCCATTCCAGATAATCTGTTGGAAAGCGAGCTCTTTGGTTATGAAAGGGGAGCCTTTACTGGTGCAAGCAGTCGGGGCCAAATGGGTAAACTGGAGCTAGCCAAAGGGGGTACTCTATTCTTAGATGAAATAGGGGATTTACCCTTACACCTACAGCCTAAACTGTTAAGGGTTTTACAAGAGGGAAGCTTTATGCGTTTAGGAGGAAAAGAGCTTATTTCAATAGATTTCAGATTAATAGCTGCTACCAATAGGAATTTAGAAGAGATGATAGAAAAGGGAGAATTTAGGGAGGATTTATATTATAGGTTGAATGTAATACCTATTTATATTCCGCCTTTAAGGGAAAGAATAGAGGATATGGATGAATTAAGCCAGTATCTATTGGAAAAATGTTGTAATAGGTTGGGGAAAGATTTAAAAATTCTTTCAAGAGAGGTAAAGGATGCCTTCAATAGATATAATTGGCCTGGCAACATACGGGAGTTAGAAAATGTAGTTGAATATCTAATAAATGTGGAAAAAGGTAAGCTTATAGGCTTTGAAAGCTTACCCCATTCTATAAAGGAGTATTTCAAAAGCTCTCCTAATAGAATAAATAAGAAGGGCAGATTAAAGGATATATTGGATAATTACGAAAAGGAATTATTAAAATCCTATCTAAGGGAATATGGAAGTAGTACGGAGGATAAGAAAAGAATTAGCGACATTTTAGGAATCGATCTATCCACCCTATATAGGAAGCTTAATAAGTATGGCTTGCAATAATGCAAATAATTTGCACAAATGAGAAAAACTCTTTCCACCTATTTACCATATCCACGTTGGATTTTCTATATGAAGGGAAATATTAAATTTGCAATAATGCGAAAAAATCATAGAAAAAAACCCTATAAGGAAGGGCAAACTGAGTAAATATCAGGATGTCCTTCTTTTTATATTTTTGGCATGAAAATTGCAATTTTATATATACAAAAGGAAAAAAGGTGGTAATAGGATGATTGATGGTGATATTATGGATAAATTATTGAAGGTAATTAAGGAAGAGACTTTACCTGCCTTAGGATGTACAGAACCGGTAGCTGTAGCTTATGCAGCAGCAGTAATGAGAAAATATTTTAAAGGGGAAATATCTAGAATAGAAATAAGGGTTAGCAAGAATATATTTAAAAATGGCAAGTCTGTGATTATACCCAATACCAGTGAATGGGGATTGGATTTAGCCGGCGCTTTAGGACTTGTATGCGGTAATCCAGATGATGGATTGATGGTATTAAAAAATGTTAAAGAAGAACACATAACTAGGGCCCAGCAAATTATAAAAGAGGGTAGGATAGCAGTAAATTATATTGAAAACACTCCAGATGTATATGTAGAGGTAATAGGCACTGGAGATAAAGAAAGGGTAGAGGTAGTATTAAAGGATAGCCACAACCATATAGATAGTATTAGGGTAAATGAGGAAGTAGTATATAAAAGCTTTTTGGAAAAGGAAGAGGAAGTAGATTCAGCTTTCATAAGGGATTTAAGTTTTGAAGAAGTGATAGAAATAGCAGAAAACGTACCCTTACAGGCCCTATCCTTTATAGAGGAAGGTATTGATATGAATAAGGAGGCGGCTAAAAGGGGATTGAAGGCTGAAAACTGCCTTAACATTGGGAGAGGCCTTATTGAGCTAGAAGGAAAAGGGAAACTGAAATTAGATGCTCCTACTAAGGCTAGAATTATGACGGCTTCAGCTGCCGATATGAGGATGGGAGGAGGCAGCTGTCCAATAATGACTAGTTCCGGCAGTGGAAATCAAGGGCTAGGGGTATTTTTACCCATAACGGTAGTTGCTGAAGAACATAATATAGATAGGGAAAGGCTTATTAGGGCAGTTTTCCTTGCCCTTATGATCAATAAGTACGTAAAACTATATACGGGAAAACTATCTGCTATGTGTGGATGTGCCATAGGGGCTGGTGTAGGTGCAAGTGGAGCTATTGCTTGGATGTTAGGAGGCAATCTAAAGCAAATTGCAGGAGCATGCAATAACATATTAGCCAACTTAACCGGTATGATATGCGATGGAGCTAAGGATACCTGTGCATTGAAGTTGTCTACATCGGCAGAGGAAGCAATCCTTTCGGCCTTTTTAGCTAAGGAAAATATAATGGTTAGACCAAACATTGGGATTATAGGGGAAACTATAGAAGAGAGCATTAAGAATTTAGAGGTCCTGTGTAAGGAAGGATTTTATAATACGGATTCTACAATAGTCCAAATTTTAAACTCATCTGCTAATTAGCGGGTGAGTTAAAATTTGGCTTTTTTCATGTAAATTTTTCATATACAATGATATAAATAGGACTTTAGTAGGAGGCTATATATGAAAAAATCACTAATTTTACTAGCATTTTTTATAATATTTTTATTAATACCCTTTTCAACTGCCTATGGGATGGAAGATGATATTGTCATCATCTCTTTAGCAGGGGATGTAATGCTGGATGGAAGTGTTAGAAAGGTTATTGATAGATATGGATATTCTTATCCCTGGGAAGGGGTAGAGCATTATTTTAGAAACAGCCATCTGTCAGTAATCAATTTAGAAACTAGCATTACCGATAGAGGAACTATATGGCCTGACAAGGAGTATAATTTTAGGTCCTCCTATAAGAATCTTGATGCTATGAAAAAAGCAGGCATAAATATTGCCACTTTAGCTAATAACCATGTTTTAGATTATGGATATGATGGGCTTTTGGATACTTTGATGTATCTAGAAAAAAGTGGCATCCAATATGCAGGGGCTGGTAGAAATAAAGAGGAAGCCTTAAAGGGAAGCATAGTTGAAATAAATGGGTTGAAAGTTGGAATAATAGCCTTTTCAAGGGTTATTCCCCATGTGGATTGGTATGCTACAAACAAAAGACCTGGCTTAGTAGGAGCTTATGATGGTCATACCCATGATATGATGAAAAGGATAGATGACTTAAAAAGAGAAGTGGACATATTAATCCTTTCCATTCACTGGGGTAAGGAGAGGAGCAGCTATCCAAGAGCTGAAGAAATAGCAGTTGCTAAAAAGGCCATAGATAGAGGTGTTGATATTGTAATGGGACACCACCCCCATGTTTTGCAGGGGATAGAAATATATAAGGATAAACCCATTTTCTACAGCTTAGGAAACTTTGTATTCGGCGGAAGTGACAATTTAACCAGGACTACCATGATAGGCCAGGTGGCAATTAAGGGTAAAAAAGTTCATAGAGTAGAGATAATACCCTGCTATATAACAGATGGTAAGCCCACTCCTTTAAAAGGTAATGAAAGAAATCAGGTTATACAGTATATAAGGGAGCTATCCAACCCTTTTAAAACCAATATTTCTGACCATGGAATTATAAGGATAAATACAAGAAGTAAGGCTGTAAATTATTTATCTCAATTTAAGACTAAATATTAGTTGCTATTTATAAAGATAAAGGATATAATAAAGTAAGGCTTTAATTCACCAGTAAAAGACGGCATTGATTTTCAAGCAAAGCTAAGTTAAAGAAATAGGATTTATATAGATTTTTATAATCTCCAAATCCTTATTTCTTTACAGGCTGTGAATTAAAGAAATAAGTATTTGGAGGTATTAGTTAATGGTAAATGGTACAGTAAAATGGTTTAATTCTGAAAAGGGCTTTGGTTTTATTACAACTGAGGAAGGTACTGATGTATTCGTACATTATTCTCAGATTAATAAGTCAGGATTTAAGACTTTAGAAGAAGGAGAAGCCGTATCCTTTAGAATAGTTGAAGGCCAAAAAGGCCCTCAAGCAGAAGATGTAACACCAGTTTAGTAAACAAAAACCCTAAAGCAATTGCTTTAGGGTTTTAATATAAGTAAAAGAAAGGTTGACATTTTAATGGACATAGGGGAAATCATCGGCAAAGTAAAGGGAAGAGTAGCTAAGCCTTTAGAGTTTAAGCAAAATTTTGCTGTACTCATTCCCTTAATAAAAATAGGGGATGAATGGCATATAATCTATGAATTAAGGGCTAAAAATTTAAAAAGGCAACCAGGTGAAATTTCCTTTCCTGGAGGTCAAGTGGAGAGGGGAGAAAGCTTTAAAGAAGCCGCTATTAGGGAAACAGTTGAGGAACTCAATATTAAAGAGGAAAATATAAGCGTAATAGGAGAGTTGGATTACCTTGTTTCCCATTCTAATAGCGTCATCTATCCCTTTTTAGGCACAATTAATAACATTTCTGTGGATAAGATCAGACCAAATAAGGATGAAGTAGACCATATATTCACAGTTCCAGTGGATTTCTTTATAAAAAATGAGCCAAAATTATATTACCTAGACCTCCATCCAGTAATTAGCAAGGATTTTCCATATAATCTCATCCCCAATGGGGAAAAATATAAGTGGAAGTTTGGAAAGTATTCAGTCTACTTCTACAATTACAATGACTATATAATATGGGGATATACGGCAAAGCTTACTAAGCATTTTATAGACCTAATAAAATAGGTTCTCTTTAAGCTAAGTTTAAAGAGAACCTATAATTTTTATATTTAATTAATCGGTAAACAATTGAGTCCAATAGGTTGTACCATTTACCTTTACATAACCTACCCCAATTTTACCAAAGCTAGGATTAAGTATATTAGCTCTATGGCCTGATGAATTCATCCAGCCATTTACTACCGATTTGGCACTAGAATAACCTTTGGCAATATTTTCTCCTGCCGTTCTATATTTAATGCCAAAGCTCCTCATCATGTTGAATGGATCTCCATATGTAGGAGATGTATGGCTGAAATAGTTTTTATCTGCCATATCTTGAGATTTTATCCTGGCTACCCTAGATAATTCTTCACTGTAGGCTAAGGGAGCTAGTCCGGATTTTTCTCTTTCTATATTAACAAGTCTAACCACTTCTTTTTCTATTGCAGTATTTGAATCTACTTCAGTTTCTGGAGTTGGTTTGCTTGGTCTTGTGCTAGGTTTTTGATTATTGTTTTCTTTGTGATTTTGATTTTGATTTTCTTTTTCATTGCCAATGTTAGAGTTTGGTGTTTCTGTTTCCTCTACAGGGGTAGTAGGCTCAGATGGTTTATTTTCTTCCCATCCTACAGGGTCCCATCTAATTATTAGATTACCCCAGTTATATAGGTAGTTGTAGTAGTTTTTGTCATAGGAAATTACATAAACTCTATTATTGGTTCTGTCGTTATTTCTGTTATAAGTATTGCTTCTGTTATTGTAGCTTGCAGCTTGTCCTACTGATGTTGATAAAAGCATAGTTGCTGCTAATGATAGTAATATCTTTTTACCTTTCTTTTTCACCTTAAATCCTCCTTAAAATTTAGATTCAACTGCCCCCCTTTCTTTAGTTAAAAAGTATAACATTAAATTTATGTTAAATAAACCATCACTTGTTGGCAAGCCAACATAATATTGGAACTAATGTTAAGGGATGGCTTAATGAAGAAATGATGTATAAATATGTAGCAAGTTGTAGTGAAACAGATACTCTAAATAAATTGACAATGCTTTATACAAATATTATAATAATAACAAAGGTAAATATTCTTACTTGATAAATTTATTGTATTTTATTTAAGTCAGAATTCAGAAAGGAGTGGTCTTATGTAAAGCTTATAAAAATAGTGGGAATATGAGAAAAAATGTGAGGTGTTATATTAAAACTAAGGGGGTTATGTTATGAAAAAACGATTGATTCTTGTATTAACATTGATAGTTATTTTAATTAATGTATATCCAAGCTTTGCTACAGTATCCAATTTTACAACAGTTGATGATAGCCAAGAAGTTAAGTTGATTGATGGAGAAGTAAAATTTTTAGGTGCGAAATCTTTAAACAAGATAGCTGATAATAATACAGAATATAAAAATTCAGAAATAGTAATAGATAAACTTTCTTTATATGGGACAAAACTAAATTTAGTAGGGAAAATTGATAATAAAGAAATCAATTTATTTGGAACAATATATCAGTCACGAATTCATGATGAAAAACTAGTAATTGATTCTAAAGATATTAGTGGAAATTTTGATATAATTCATAATGGTATATTTTGGAAGTACCTAATAATTACAAATTGCAATTAGGTAACAATGATGTAAGTGAAAATGTATTTTTACTTTATTTAGAAAGTAATGAGGCTTATTATACCTATGAATTTGAGTTGCCTAAAAAGTTTATTGAAGAAGTGTCTCAATTGGTTTTCGATGATTATGGTGATGAACAAGTATTGATAGAACACTGGTGGGTAAAAGTATATGAACCAATTGTTGAAAGTATGAGTAGTGATACTGTTCAATTGAATGTATATGATAATTCAGTTTATACAACTCGAAGGCTGTATTATGAAGATTTTGATTATACTTATGAAATAGATATAATACTAGAATTATATACGGATGATTTATTTCGTAATAAAACTACGGGATATGCGTTAATTTTTATTGAAGATCAGAGGGTACTTTATAATGGGAAAATTGTAGATGATGTAGAGATGTTGGGTGTTACTAATTCGGTTATCTCTATAAAATTAGATGCAAGGAATGATGATGTTTTTAGAAGAGTGGAATGGGATACGTATTCAAGATATCCAAATCCAAGGTTTAGAATTGAATGGGGTTATGGATATGGACCATTTAACATAGTTCTTAGTGGGAGTTCTTCTAACTCATCAGGCTCTTTTATTGTACCATCATCTTCTTCAGAGCAATATAAATTCATTAGCATAAATAATAGAACACCGATCTTACGTGTTAAAGATAGTCATCAAACATTTTATTCTATTGATGAGTTAGCTCCATATAGTAGACGACACTACATCACTGCTGATATTGATTTCGATATATTTTTAATTAATTATCATACAATAGTAGATAGTGACAGTTATACATTAAGAGGTGGATATGAGTAAAAACAAAGCTTTGATTAAACTTAAAATTTACTGGAGTTGTATATTATCATGAGGATAAAAATAACATTTATAATTTTAATCTTTATAATATTTGTTATGTTTTTTATAGTTGTTTACAACCATAAATTAAAGACCGAGGAATATATATCTAACCAGTTACACGAACATTATGCAGTGCTGACCCATATTGTTTCAGATATAAGAAAATATTGCGATTATGATTATTTTAATACTGATGAACTTTATATTGGAAGCTTATTAGAGACTGCAAGAAATTTTGGACAGACTTTAAACAGCTACGAAAATGCGTATAACAAGAGTCAAAAATCAAAAGATGATAATATATGGAGAATTAGGTCTTTGATAGATAATTATTACAATTCATTTGTAGATGCAGTAAGTTTAATTAATGAGGTAGATTATAGAACTTTAGATATGATAAAAAGTGACCTTGAAAAATGGGTTGCATGGGTAGAAGAAAATTATATTTATACAGACAAGGATGGTCATTATCTTTATAAAATGTATACTTATGATGATATGGTTGAAAGCGGACTAATAGATGAGTTGGACTTAATACCGGATTTTGAGAACTATCCAAAATCCCTTCAAAATTCCAAATAGTAGGAGAATATATTTGGGGCTTGTTGATATAATTAACTGTTATCAACAAGCCCCTTTTTAATTTATATTATTTTATTCTCACTTGATGGTATACCTTTTTACCCTTGCGGATTAGCATCTTTCCATCCTGAAAGTCCTCTAGGGTAATGATCTTGCCAACATCCTTAACCTTCTTGTCATCTATGGTTATTCCGCCTTGTTCTACAAGCCTTCTACCTTCGCTATTGGATTTGGTTAGACCTACATCTTTTAGTAGGTTTAGAATCCCTATTCCTTCTTCGAATATGGACTTATCCAATTCGGTAAAGGGTATAGAACCTTCTTCTTTTGCTCCTGCAAATAAGGCCTTTGATGCCTTTTCAGCCTTAATAGCTTCTTCTTCTCCGTGAATCATCTTGGTAACTTCAAAGGCCAACACTTCCTTAGCCTTATTTATTTCGGCTCCCTCTAGAGATGCTAGCTTTTCAATTTCGTCTAAAGGTAGGAAGGTCAACAGCTTAAGGAATGTTTCTACGTCCCTATCGTCAGTATTTCTTAGATATTGATATAGTTCATATGGAGGTGTTTTTTCAGGATCTAACCATATGGTGCCTTCAGCAGTTTTGCCCATCTTGGTTCCCGAAGCAGTTTGAAGCAGTTTGAAGGTCATGGCATAGACCTTATCCCCTTCAAGTTTTCTAACTAGTTCATATCCTCCCAGTATATTGGACCATTGGTCACTGCCTCCTACTTGCAGTTTGCAGCCATAATCTCTATAGAGTTTCAAGAAATCATAGGACTGCATTAGCATATAACTGAATTCAAAGAAGGTTAATCCACCTTCCATTCTGTTTTTGTAACAGTCGAATGTAAGCATTCTATTTACAGAAAAGTGGACTCCCACTTCCCTCATAAAATCTAGGAAGTTTAAATCTAACAGCCAGTCTGCATTATTTACCATTAAGGCTTTGCCGTCGCTAAAGTCTAAGAACCTTGAAAATTGCTCCTTAAATCTTGAAGCGTTATAATCTATCTCCTCCTTGGTGAGTAGTTTTCTCATATCCGTTCTTCCTGAAGGGTCTCCTACCATGGTAGTGCCTCCACCTATTAAGGCGATTGGCCTATGGCCTGCCCTTTGCATATGCATCATAACCATTATTTGAAGAAAATGGCCTAGGGTTAAGCTGTCAGCAGTGGCATCAAAGCCTATATAGAAGGTTACTGATTCCTTGCCTAATAGTTCTCTTAGCTCATCTTCATAGGTTACCTGTTCGATATAGCCTCTTTCCTGTAGTATATCGAAAACATTAGCCATTTAAATACCTCCTAACAATATTTCTAATAAAAAAGGGTATTTTCTCCTGAAAGGACGAGAAAATACCCGTGGTACCACCTTTATTCGCATAAAGCCTCTAATCACGTAACGTGTGATGGACGCAATGGTTTCCCATTGAAACTCCGGACCCGTAATTCACACCATTATTAGGTTATAGATCTCTCACCAATGATCTATTCTCTGTGTTTAACCATAATGGGCTACTTCTGTCCCTCATAGTCTATATTTATTTTACATGTATATTAATATATTATTCAAACCTTGTCAAGGGGATAAAAAAGAAATAGAGGACTATTAGTCCTCTACTACTAACTCTAGGCTGTTTTCCCATAAACCATGGATATTACAATAGCTTGTAGCATATAAGGTACCAGATTTTTCAACCTTAAATCTGGCCGTTACATATGGCTCGGTGTAGGTATCGTATTCTCCATGGCTGTTGAAAGTATAGCTACCAATTTCCACAGGGAAATTGCTTCCTTCTGGATGGAAGTACAGCTTAATCCAAGCTATGTAATGTTCTTGAGTATTTGGATGTGGTATCTCTTCACCTATATTGAGATTAACTTCTATTACCTCACCCTTTTTTACCTTTTCAGGAGCATGGATAACGGGTACGTGTTTTTCCCCTTTCCAATCACCACTTTGATATAGATCGCCTATTTTTTTCACATTTTCAACCCCCTATTGATTACTTTTTATCGTATAATAGTCATATAGATTGATACCCAAGAAAATAGAGAATACACATTTTTGGTAGTTTTTTTTACTTTTTAGGGATAATATAATTAACTTTGTAATAGAAAGGGAGTATATGATGGGTGAAATAGAATTAATTGCTACAACTACATTTGGATTAGAAGCCGTGGTAAAAAGGGAATTACAAAACTTAGGCTATAAGGACTTGAAGGTTGAAAATGGTAAAATCACTTTTAAAGCTAGCGAAAAGGATATTCCCATTGTCAACCTATGGTTAAGGTCAGCCGATAGGGTGCTACTTAAGATGGGTGAGTTTGAAGCCCTTAGCTTTGAAGAGCTATTTGAAAAGACTAAGGCTCTTCCTTGGCACGAATGGATACCAGAGGATGGAGAGTTTCCTGTAGAGGGAAAGTCTGTAAAGTCCAAATTATTTAGCATTTCCGATTGTCAAGCCATTGTTAAAAAGGCAGTTGTAGAAAAGCTAAAGGAAAAATATAAGAGGGAATGGTTTGAAGAGACTGGGGCTAAATATACTATAGAGGTATCCATACTAAAGGATATTGCAACCTTAACCATAGATACCTCTGGTGCAGGTCTACATAAGAGGGGATACAGGCTCCATGGGGTAGAGGCTCCCTTGAAGGAGACTTTAGCAGCGGCCTTAGTTCAGTTAAGCTATTGGAATGAAGATAGACTCTTACTAGATCCATTCTGTGGCTCTGGGACCATCCCTATAGAGGCGGCCATGATTGGCAAAAATATTGCTCCGGGCTTGAATAGGAACTTTGCTTCCGAGGATTGGCCAAGGATTAAAAAAGTATATTGGCAGGATGCAAGAAGGGAAGCCTGGGATTTGATGAAGAGGGATTTAAAATTAGATATTATTGGACTAGATATAGATAAAAAGGCCATTGAAGTAGCAAGGGAAAATGCAGCCTATATAGATTTAGACCAGGAAATCCAATTTATAGCTACAGACTTTAGGGATTTTAAATTTGACAATGACTATGGAGTAATTATCTGTAACCCGCCTTATGGGGAAAGGATAGGAGAAAAAGAAGAAGTAAAAAGCTTGTACAAGGATATGGGAAGAATCTTTAATAGGCTGGACACCTATTCCATCTATGTTTTAACCTCCAATGAAGATTTTGAAAGGCTATATGGTAAAGAAGCTGACAAAAAGAGAAAACTTTATAATGGAAGGATTAGGGTAGATTATTATCAGTATTATGGACCAAGGCCACCAAAATAGATGAAAATATGGTTTTTGTAAGGGTATAATCAAATATAAGAAAGGTGGGTGTAGTTATGAGTATTTACACAAAAACTGGGGATAAGGGGACTACTTCCTTATTTGATAATAAACGGGTTTTTAAAGATGATATCCGGGTTGAAAGCTATGGAACTGTGGATGAGCTGGTATCCTTTTTGGGCTTGGCTAAAAACTATGTAGAAGATGAGGATATCTATAATATAATTCAACAGGTTCAAAACAAACTGTTTACTCTAGCCAGTATCTTAGCAACTGAGGATAGTAGCCAGGTGAAGTATCGTATAAAAGAGAAGGATATTGAGTATTTAGAGGATAAGATCGATGACTACATGGGAAGGCTGGGAAATCCCACTGGATTTATAATTCCTGGCTCAGGCAAAAAATCTGGTTACCTTCATGTTTGCAGAACCATATGCAGAAGGGCAGAAAGAAGAATTATCACCTTAAGCAAAGAGGTAGAATTAGATCCACTGGTGGTAAAGTACGTTAATAGGCTTTCAGATTTGTTATATGCTTTGGCAAGGTATTTAGAAGAAGAGGAAGTTAAAGTAGAATATAGGGCTTAAAATATTAAGCCCTAATATCTTTTATCATGGAATTTAATTCATCTACAATGGTAGTTAAATTTTGAATAGATGCAGTAATTTCTTCCATGGAGGCTAAATTGTTTTCAACGGCAGCTGCACTAGTTTGGGATGCTGCAGTAGTTTCTTCTGATATTGCGGATATTTCTGAGGCCCTTTCTAGTATATATTCGCTATTATTATTTACATCCTTTGCTGCTTCAGTTATTTCTGAAATCAAGATATTGATCTGATCAATTTTCATGGCTAAATCGTCAAAGGATTTCTTGGTTAGGTCTGCAATGCTGACGCTGTCTTTTACTACTCCACTTACTTCATCAATGCTGGATACCGCCGATTTACTACTATTGGATATGTTGGAGGTAATGGAAGATATTTCACCAGAATATGTATGGGTTGCATCTGCTAGTTTTCTGATCTCTTCTGCAACGACTGCAAATCCTCTGCCAGCTTCCCCTGCTCTGGCAGCTTCAATGGCGGCATTTAATGCTAGGAGGTTGGTCTGCTCTGCTATTTCATTGATTATTACAACTATATTATCAATATTTTCTATCTGTTCATTTAATTCCTCTATTATCCTAGAAGTATCCCTAGTGGTGCTTTCGATTAAGCTTATCATATTGATTATCTTGTCCACATCTTCATAACCTTTTCTAGCCGATTGGGCCATGGAAAGGGCAAGCTCTCCTGCCTGTTGAGTATAGTTTTCCGTATCTTGGGATAGTTCATTTAAGTTGGATATGGCTTCACTTAATTCGGTTATGTTCATGGAGGTATCTTCTGAGCCCTTTGCAATTTCATTTATACTAGTGGCTATGTTTTCTATGGAAACTGTAGTATCTTCAATAATTGAAGACAGATTCTTGGCATTGTCTGCTAGGGCATTAGCGTTTTTTGTAACCCCCGTAGCAAACTTTATCCCATCCGATATTATCTCGTTGAGAAAGCCACCTATTTCCGACCATTGTTCAAGCTTTTCCACATCCTTTATCTGGGTGTATTCTCCCTTGGATATGGACTCTACTATAGATGAGATCTTCTTAAAATTATTGTTGACTATTTTGTTAAATAAAATGGAGGTAACTATGCCGATTATGATGGTATTGATTAAGGCTGTAACAACTATAGTGAGCTGTGGATTGATAGCTGCTTCTAATTGGAGTGCATTGTTGATGAAGTAAGTGAGTATAACGCTTACAAAGATGGTTATAAAGACTAAAGATAGGAACTTTAGTTTTAGTTTGTTGATATTTTTTTGCTTAATCTTCTTTTGCTTCACAGGAACTCCCCTTTCTATTTTTTGCTATTAAGTATATAATACTACAAAAACGATTTTATGTTAATAGTGCCAATGAAATAAATAGTAAAATGGGCAAATATATCTAAAAAGGCCTATCTATATCGAAAAAAATTGCCTATAAAGATTGAGGGAAAAACTTTGTATTTGAAAAAATAATATGATATTATTAAACAAA
Organism: Tissierellia bacterium; assembly: GCA_012728595.1. GTDB lineage: Bacteria > Bacillota > Clostridia > Tissierellales > Tepidimicrobiaceae > Tepidimicrobium. The sequence continues at coordinate 2,042 of JAAYEU010000068.1, read as the reverse complement.
GTACCTAATTTTTAAGGGTGATAATATGCTTATCAAAGGAGAATCTAACTCTTTGATTGATAAGATAAAAGAGTATAATGTGTTGAATTATCAGGTATTAGAGAGCATGGCAGATTGGGTTAGAGTGGTGGATGCAGAAGGTACTATTATATACGTTAATAAGGCTATGAAGAAAGCCTTAGGAGAAGATTTAATAGGTAAGAAATGCTACCAATCTGTTGGCAAGAGTAAACCCTGTAATATTTGTATATCCCAAAAGAGCATCAATTCGAAGAAAACGGTACAGAAAGAGGAAATAATAAACGGTAACTACTATTCAGTTAAAAGTTCTCCTGTTTTTGACTGTAATGGAAATGTAATAGGTGCAGTGGAAGTTCTCAGAGATGTAACTAGGGAAAGAAAACTGGAATTAGAACTAATAGAAAAAAATAAAAAGATGATCAAGGACTTACGCTTTGCCAAAAGACTTCAAAGTAGGATATTACCTAAAAAAGGAGTTTATGGCAGCTTAAAGATAGATCATCTATATAAACCTTCGGAGATGTTGAGCGGGGATATGTTTGATATATACCATATAGATGACGAAAATATAGGCATATATATTTGTGACGTGGTAGGAAACGGCATTACAGCATCTATGATGACTATGTTCGTAAGGCAGACTATGAGGGCTATTAAAGATGATGTATTAAGCCCTTCTTTAGCCTTAACAGAACTACACAAGGGTTTTAGCACCCTAGGGCTTGAAGTGGATAAGTACTTCACCATATTTTATGCAGTCTTTAACACTAAAACCAATCTTTTCACATATGCAAATGCCGGTCACAATTGTATACCTATAAAGTACAACTCCGACAACATTGAACTTTTGACGACTAAAGGCTTCCCAATTTCCCTCATATTTGATGAAATATATTATGATGAAAATGAAATAAAACTAAACAAAGGGGATAGAATTCTCTTTTATACCGATGGGATTACTGAAGTAAGAAATATAGAAGGGGAAGAATTTGGTGTAGATAGAATAGTTGATATTGTAAAGAATAATGGTAGCAATGTATTAAACAAGATAGTAGAAGAGGTAGAGGACTTTAGATGGGGAGAGCAGGAAGATGACTTTGCCATGGTATTAATGGAAGTTTTAGAATAAAAGAGTTGGAGGGATAAGCTATGTCGAATATTTTGTTAGATTTATCCTTGAGTATGGTTAAAAAAGATGAGATGGAAAATATGAAGGCTTTCATTCAAACTGCCCATAGGCTGCTGCATGAAAGCTTGGGAGCTGGTAAGGAATTTACCGGCTGGCTAGACCTACCCAATAGCTATGATGAAGCTGAATTAAATAGGATTAAATATTATGCTGAAAAAATAAAAAAAGAATCCCAAGCCTTTGTAGTAATAGGTATAGGAGGTTCTTACTTAGGTGCTAGGGCCTTAATAGAAGCCTTAAACCATAATTTTTATAATGAACTTTCAGAAGAAAAACGAAAAGGGCCGGCAATATACTATGCCGGAAACAACATAAGTAGCAACTATATATGGGATTTAATAGACCTATTGGAGGATAAGGATATAAGTATTAATGTAATATCCAAATCTGGTACAACTACTGAACCTGCCATAGCCTTTAGGGTTTTTAAGGAGTATATGGAAAAAAAATATGGCAAAGCTGGTGCTAAAGAAAGGATATACGTAACTACAGATAAAACTAAAGGGGCCCTAAGAGAATTGGCAGAAGTTGAAGGTTACACAAGCTTTACCATACCTGAAGATATTGGGGGCAGGTATTCCGTACTTACTAGTGTAGGCCTTCTTCCCATAGCCGTAGCGGGAATCGATATAGAAGAGCTTTTGAAAGGCGCTAGGGAAGGCATGAAAGAATATTCGGATATGGACCTTAATAACAATATCTGTTATCAATATGCTGCAGTAAGGAATATCCTCTATAATAGGGGAAAGGATATAGAATTATTAGTAAATTATGAACCCAATCTACAATATTTTGCTGAATGGTGGAAACAATTATTTGGAGAAAGTGAAGG
>JAAYEU010000191.1 GCA_012728595.1 Tissierellia bacterium | reverse complement strand
TGTATATTATCAGTCACTCAGGGCACGAGGTAAACATCATTTAACTGCTATAGGTGCTGTTGCTCGAAAGATGTGCAACATTATCTTTGCAGTACTCCGTGATAACAAACCTTACGTGCCTCATATATAGAGAATTCCTTTATGAACTTTAATACTCTATATGAATAAACAGGAAAATCCACACAATTAAAATGTAAAGTCTTAATAATATTTACATTATAGAGTTTTACAGCAAGCTAATAATCATTCCTTATATGGGGAGGGAGGTATGTATATGTTCAAATTCAAAAGTATAAGAACTGCGTTATTAAGTATTATTTTACCTTTAGCAATGTTAGGGATGATTGCTATATCAATAATAAGCTATTCATATTCGAAATCAATAATTAATAACGAAATTGCAGAAAAAATGAATTTTCAAATGCAATATATTACAGAAAATATTGAGAAAAGATTGCTAAAACACGAACAGTTAGCTTCATCCCTAGCAAAAGCTATTGAATCGTCTATTGCCACCGCTGATGAGACAACGTATGTTTCAATTATTCAAAAATTCGTAACTACTAATGAAGATACGTTTGGCTGTGGAATATGGTTCGAACCTTACAGATTCGATCCTGAACAAAAGTACTTTGGTCCTTATGCTTATAAAGATAATGGACAAGTATCATTAACTATGCAATATAGTAATGAGGAGTATGATTATTTTGGATATGATTGGTATATTAATGCTAAAAACACTGAAGAAGTTTCTACATGGACTGATCCATACTATGATGAGGGTTCAGATGTCACAATGATTTCCACTTGTATACCATTCTTTGATAGTTCTGGAAAAGTAGCAGGAGTAGTTTCAGCAGATATTGATTTAAATAGTATACAAAATTTAATTAATGAAACTAAAATTGGACAAAGTGGCTGGGCCTTTCTACTTAATGAAGATGGATTATATATCTCTCATAAAGATCCGGATAAAATAATGAAAGATAATATTTTAAACGAATCTAATAAAAGTCTTGCAATGAATGGCAGAAAAATTCTGGAAACACAATACGGCAACTTGACCTACACAGATGAAGAAGGAGAATACATTCTATATTATTCACAAATACCACTAACAAAGTGGATTATTGGCCTTACAATATCACAAAATGAATTATACTCCCGACTAAACTCTTTATTAAAAAATACAGTTTTAATTCTTTTAGCCAGTTTGATAGTTGTTAGTACAGGTATTGTATTATATGCAAATAATTTAACTAAAAAAATAGTTAAATTAAAAAATAATGCAGAACTTCTTGCTAGCGGAGATTTAACCATAAATTCATACATTAATTCTCAGGATGAAATTGGAGTTCTCTCGAAAAGCTTCAATACTATGGTTGAAAACATAAAAAACCTATTAACAGACACAATGAAGGTTAGTAAGCAAATATCCACTGAATCTGACCATTTAGCTGCCACTTCAGAAGAAACTGCTGCTTCCTCTAATGAAATTTCCAAAACTATCGAAGAAATAGCTCGTGGGGCTGAAAATCAAGCTCACGACACAGAAGAAGCTTCTATTATTGTAGCTTCTCTAGATAAAAATTTTGAAAAATTAAAAGCTGATAGTAATTCAATGTACCAAGATGCAAATAAAGCAAATGATGCAAATAAAACTGGATATTTAGCAGTTGAAGATCTCATTAATAAAACTAATTTAAATAATGAGTCAATGCTAAAAATAGAGAATGCTATTCAGGAACTGAATACTAAGTCGAATAATATAAGCGTAATATTGGAAACCATATCTTCAATTGCAGAACAAACTAACTTGCTTGCTTTAAATGCATCTATAGAAGCAGCAAGAGCAGGCGATGCTGGTAAGGGATTTTCTGTAGTAGCAAACGAAATTAGAAAGCTTGCTGAAGAATCTAAAAATGCAGCCAATAAGATAGAAGAAATAGTGGAAATGCTACAGATTGAAAGTAATAATACCGTTAACATAATGGGTGAAGTCATAACAGTATCACAAGAACAAGCTAATGCAGTTTCAAACGTTAAATTAGCATTTGATAAAATTTATGAATCTATTGAAAATATTTCTACTAAAATAAAAAGTGTAAGCAATTCTATAGACATTTTAAATGATGACAAAAATAAAATAGTTATGTCTATTGAAAACATTGCAGCAATCTCTCAAGAAACAGCCGCAGCCTCTGAACAAGTAACAGCTTCTATGGAACAACAATCATTTGCATCCGAGGAAGTTGCAAAAAGTGCTGAAAAATTAAATGAACTTTCAATTGAATTAAACAAGCAAATGCATAAGTTTAAGGTGTAAATATTCAATTTGTAAAAATCAATAATGCTAGCTAAAACTGTTGCCACGTAATGCTAAAAGATAAGCTGTCTTAAATATTTAAGACAGCTTATCTTTCAAAAATTTTGATGCGTTATAATATTGACAATTAAGAATAAATCTCTAAACTTTTTGTATATTCTTTAATTTCAGATGCCGAACCATATACAAAATGTCCTTGTTTTACTTCTACCATTTTAGGTTCTTCTTCACTATAATCATGTATTGATGGATCATAATGAATATGTTTTCTAGTTCTTTCATAATCGGGATTGGGAATAGGAATAGCCGATAATAATGATTTAGTATATGGATGTAAAGGATTTCGGTATAGCTCATCTGCATCAGCTATTTCTACCAATTTACCATTATACATAACTCCTATCCTATCAGAAAAATACTTAACTACCGAAAGATCATGGGCTATAAACAATAAAGTAAGATCAAATTCATTTTTTAGTTCATTCAACAAATTGAGAACTTGAGCTTGTATAGAAACATCTAAGGCTGATATTGGTTCATCTGCAATTACCAATTTTGGATTCACTATTAAAGCTCTAGCAATGCCTATTCTTTGCCTCTGCCCCCCGGAAAACTCATGAGGATAACGATTTGCATGTTCCTTACTTAAGCCAACAATTTCAAGCATTTTATAAACCCTTTCCATTATTTCATCTTCATGGTATAATTTGCTTATTTTTAAGCCTTCTCCGATTATTTCTTTAACCGTCATTCTAGGATTTAAAGATGCTATTGGGTCCTGGAATATCATTGAGATTTCCCTAGTAAACTTCCTAGATCCTTTATGTTTTTGCCCTCTTGATATAAGCTCACCATTAAAATATATTTCACCTTCTGTAGGCTCATATAATCCAATTATTGACCTTCCCGTTGTAGTTTTGCCACACCCCGATTCTCCAACCAGCCCAAATATTTCACCTTTATATATATCAAAACTAATATCGTCAACAGCTTTTACAACTAATTTTCTTCTACCAAACCCAGAGGTAAAATATTGTTTTAAATTTCTAACTTCTAATATTGGTTTCTGACTCTCTTCATTATTCTTTTCTTTCTCTTTGAATTTCCTTCTTTTTTCCAATGTTTTCTGCTTAAAAGTATCAAAATCAATAGTAGGTGCTTCTTCATGAAGCAACCATGTAGCCGCATAATGAGTATCCGATACCTTAAACATAGGAGGTTCTTCTTCTAAATCTATTCTCATAGCAAATCTATTTCTTGGAGCAAATGCATCCCCTTTTGGCGGATGGAGTAAATTTGGCGGTGCTCCAGGTATTGCATATAATTCAGTAGATGAATCCGTTTCTAAATCTGGCATTGCAGAAAGTAAAGCCATAGTATAAGGATGTCTAGGATCCTTAAATATTTCATCTACAGTACCATACTCAATAATTTTCCCTGCATACATGACAGCAACTCTATCTTCCATATTAGCTACTACTCCTAAATCATGTGTAATAAATATTACCGATAGATTACGTTCTTTTTGTATTTCCTTTATTAATTCAAGAATTTTTGCCTGTACTGTAACATCCAGTGCTGTAGTAGGCTCATCACATATCAATATTTCTGGATCACAAGCAAGAGCTGTAGCTATTACAATCCGCTGCCTCATTCCCCCTGAAAACTGAAATGGATATTGATTATATCTTCTTTCAACGTTATCTATTCCCACTGCCTCCATTAGCCTTAATGCTTTCTTCTTTGCTTCAGCCGCAGGTACTTTTTGCTTTATCCTTAATGCTTCAGTAATCTGTCTTCCTATCTTCATAACTGGATCTAAAGATGACATTGGATCCTGAAATATCATCGCAATATCCGAACCTCTAATATCCGTCATTTCCCTATCGCTTAACTTTATTAAATCCCTTCCCTTGTAGATTATTTCCCCTTTATCTATATTAGCATTTTTGGGTAGCAAACCCATTATAGCTCTTGCAGTAACAGATTTACCCGAACCCGATTCGCCAACTATCGCTAAAGTTTCACCCTTGTTAAGACTGAAATTAACTCCTCTAGCCGCATGAACCTTTCCTGCATATGTATTAAAAGTTAAGTATAAATCTTTGACCTCTAATATACATTCTCTATTTTTCATCTTCGTCTTCGCCTCCTACTCTTGTCCTCTCAAAGTTGGGTCAAATGCATCTCTTAGACCATTCCCTAATAAATTAAATGAAATCATGAGAATTGAAATTAAAAATGCAGGAAATATGGTCAAATGTGGATGTTCTAGTAATACCTGTTGTCCTTCAGATAACAATACCCCTATAGATGGTTCCGGCGCTTGAAGCCCCAATCCTATATAAGCTAGAAATGATTCTGAAAATATGGCACTAGGTATTGCTAAAGCACTCATGGTTATAATAATTCCAACAGCGTTTGGCAATATGTGCCTAAAAATAAGAACCCTATCCGTTGCTCCCAAAGTCCTAGAAGCTAATACATACTCCATTCCCTTATATTTATAAAACTGAGCCCTTATCATTCGGCTCATGCCTATCCAGCCAGTAAGGCATAGAGCAATAGCAATGGGTATAATTCCTGGACCATAGTATAATACAAATAAAATTACAATAACCATCAATGGAATCCCGCCAATTACCTCTATAATTCTTTGCATTATTAAATCTACAACTCCACCATAATATCCCGATATAGCTCCATATATTACACCTACAACTATATTTACAGACATTGACAGTACAGCTATGATTAAAGATATTCTAGAACCTCTCCAAAGTCTTGTCCACTGATCTCTGCCTAAAGAATCCGTTCCAAACCAAAAATACTTATCTTTTACCCCTTTGTACTTATACATATCAATTTTTATAGTTGCCATATCTACATCCCTAACTTTATACTCTTCTACAATTTTCACCAATGAATCCTTGTATTTTTCCTCTATACTTTCTTTCCTGACATTGATAGTTTTAACGCCATCAAAAATGCCTAATTTTTCAATGACCGGAATTCTAGCTGGCATTAAAGCAAGTTGAATATTTTGTTGTTTATAATCGTATTCATTGATCATGGGACCAAAAATGGACATTACTACTATAATCAATATAATTATAAATGCAGCTACCGATGCCCTGTTTTTCCTGAACCTAAGCATCGCATCTTTAAAAAAGCCTATGGCTTCTCCTTCAAATTTTTCATCCCTTAATACTTCAGCATCAAGATGGATAAACTCAAATTTATTTTCAGATTTAGTCTTCATTATTTTCTACCTCCTATACGAATACGAGGATCTATAATTCCGTAAGATAAATCTACAATTAAAATTGTCAATAACCCTACTAAGGAATACCAAAAAAGTACTCCCATAGCTACAGGGTAATCTTTTGCATTAATTGCTTCCACCATTACGCTGCCCATCCCGGGAATACTAAATATTTTTTCAATTACTAATGATCCTCCCATAATTCCTGTAAACATTGGTATTATAATATTAGCTAAAGGAATAAAAGAATTTCTCATGGCATGTCTTGTAGTAGCTTGTACTTGTGTTAAACCTTTAGATTTAGCTAAAAGCATATATTCAGAATTTAATGCTTCACACAATTCAGCCCTAGTATATCTTGCAATGCCTGCAATAGAACCAAAAGACAAAGCCAATATAGGTAAAACCATAGACACAAACTTACTCCATGTCAAAGTCTGTTCTGTTGTTACCACTATAGGAAACCATCCCAATTTAAATGCAATAAAATACTGTAGTAAAGATGCAAATACAAAGGATGGTATGGATATAAATGCTATTATCAATATAGATATAACATGGTCTGGAATCTTGTTTTTCTTAAGAGCAGCCCAAATCCCCAATATAATTCCAACGGGTATACTAAGTATTAGTGAAAATATATTTACTTGCATTGACACTGGTATCTTGGTTGCCAAGATTTTATTTACATTTACTTTAGGTTGTAAAGCTATGGATATTCCAAAATCCAATCGCACAAAATCCTTTAAAAAATAACCATATTGAACTATAAGTGGTTCATTTAAATGGTATTTATCTTCAATAGCTTTTTTAACTTCTTTCGGCATCCTTGGATCATTAATGAAACTTCCAGGCATAGAATGAAGTACAAAAAATGAAACGGAAACAATTACAAATAATGTTATAACCATCAAAACAAGTCTTTGAGCTATATATCTGGCCATTCTCCATGCTCCTTTCAACAACTATTATTTTACAATCCAAGTATTTATAACGGCAAAAGCCGTTATAAATACTTGGTGTTCAGTTTCTATTCTAATGGTGCAAAGTGGGATTGTAATGTACCGAACCCTACTCCAGGAAGATATTTGCCTTTTGTAATTAATTCTATTCTATCATGGTACATACTAGCTCCTTCTGGCTCATACATAGGCACAAAAGGTACTTCATCAAGCAAAATTTTCTCCATTTTTGCCAAAGCTTCTATTCTTTCCTGCTCTTTAAATATCAAATCGCCTTTTACAGTTCTTCTATACAGTTCATCAAATTCATCACTTTTAAATTGATCTATTTTGCTTGTGAAGCCCTGAGTATACACTTCCATACTAGACCAAGGATTAAATACTCCTCCTGCCCATCCGCCAAATCCAAGATCATATTTCCCTTCTTCCATATTGTCATATGCATTATTCCAGGGTACTGCTCTTAATTGTATGTCTATCCTATCAGCTCCAAATAGGTTTTCATAATCTTGTTCTAATAGCTCTGCAACACGTTTCATATTTTCACTGTTATCAAAATATTGGATTTCAACTTCCATCTTCTTTCCATAGGCCTCATAAGCTTTATCAAAGTACTCTTTCGCCAATTCTAAATCGTATCCATCATTTTGTGGCAATACACTTTTTGCTGCTTCAGTTTCACGATAAGTCAACCCCTTTGATGGAACGGCAATTTTAAAACTAGAAACTACATATGGAGCAGGCTTAGCAGTTTTAAAAATGTCTTCTGCTATAGTTTTCCTATCCATTGCATAAAAGAGAGCTTTTCTAAAATTAACATCTCTTAAGAAGGGTTTATCTTCTGATGCCATATTGATGAACATGGACCAAACAGTTGTTGATTTTGAAAATACTAACCTTGGATCCTCTGCATATTTGTCGTAGTTTGCTCCAGATAAACCAACTGCGTCTATGTCATTATTTTCAAATAATTGAACCCTCGTATTCTCATCTTCTACAACCCTAGATTCAACTCTATCTACCGTATATATATCTTTTATTGGTGAATATTCATTTTTCACATACACTTTCATTTGGTCCCTTATCCACTCTTCAAGTTTATATGCACCAGAAGAAGGTGTGGTTTCCTTGGAAGTACCATAATTGGTTTCTGTTCTATCTTCATTCATTCCAGCTTCATATACCTTTTCTTGTACTGGAGAAGTCGCTCCACCGCCTGTAAATGTTAAGTAAAAATCTACCTCAGGAACTGGGAATTCTAAAGTAATTTCAAGTGTATAATCATCTAACGCCTTTATACCTACATCCTCCCATTCACATTCTCCATCCCAATATTTCTTAGCATTTACTACAACTACATCTGCATCAAATACTTGAGGACCTCTGGAATTCTTAAGTTTAGGATCCATTAACATCTTGTATGAATATTCATAATCTCTTGCATTAAGAGGCGTGCCATCATCCCATTTCAAACCTTCTCTTAGCTTAAAAGTCCATACTGTCCCATCTTCATTTCTTGTAGGAAGATCCACCGCATGGTCACCAATAAATTTGTAATTTTCAGTCTCTTCATCATAAACAATTGCCAATAAATTACCAAAAATATAAGACATTGTATCAGACTCTGCAGTTGTTTGATAAATATGAGGATTTAGAGTAACAGTTTTACTACCAGTAGTCCTATATACTACAGGCTCATTTTCTTTTGCTTCATCTAATTCATCTGCCACCTCCTGGCTGCCAACTTCACTATCCACATCCTTGTTACCACAACCAGCCAAAGTTGAACAGAGTAATGTTGCAATTACCAATAATAATAAAAATCTCTTCATGAACAATACCTCCTATTTTAATTCTAAAAAATAATACTAAGTGCTTTAGACCTTTAGTAGAGAATCAAAAATTAAAGCAAATACTGATAAATATATTGGAAGGATCCAAAGCACAACATAGCTCTTGTCCTATAAAGTAAAAGGTAGATTATATTTAAATTAAAGAGCAAGAGCTATGCAGTATATATGGGGGAATATAATTAATGAGAATTCCAACCTCTGCAAACATAATTTTTTCTCAAAGCAAAATGTGTTTTACCCCATTACAATAAACTAGATTAAAATTAAACCTATCTCAAATTGACATTGGAAAAATTGTTAATGAACCAAAAACCATCAATTTGAAAAATACAAAAGGGCATAACTCCGATATTTTCTATGTCCTCTGCAATATAAGTTAAGAAAAGCCCGTAACACTAATATCTTTAGTAAAACACCTTTTAAATCTACTTTAGTAAGCTCATAAAAAGGTGTAAATTCAAAATATTTCGAACAGATATTGCATACTTTGAGATAAAGCCCGTCATCAATAATGGTACGAATCCTAATTTGAGAAATGGGAAATGAAAAGAGATACTAATTGTAATGTCATATAATAACTCAAATAGAAACTCCAAATATTATATGCCCAATAATGAATTCCCCTTAAATATGCTTGTTCTTACACTTTTTCCTTTAATAGAATATTTTAAAAAAATTGCAAGTTACTGGAAGGATTGGTGCAATAAAAAATTTGATTGATAGATATTTTATAAATTGTAATACTGCCTAGGTCTTAATTATACAAAGTCTAGATATTATTATGTAACCCTTTAAATAACGTTGATTAATTGAAATATTGCAATTATTTTTCGATTTGCTGTAAATTAAAAATATCTTCCAATGATATGTCTAAAACTTGAATCAGTTTTACAAGATTTTCATAAGAAGGTCTACTTCTATTAGTTTCTATATCACCAATAAACCCAGTAGAGATATTGGTAAGCTCCGCTAGCTCTCTAATAGTAATTCCTTTTTTGAGCCTATATTTCTTTATGATATGTCCAAATTCTATTTTTCCCATTTATACTCCCCCTTGTAAATTATTGTACGTATTTAGTTTACACACTGCAACAAACTTGTAGGTATATGTAGTACATTTTTTTAACTTTATCTATTTATTTCTTCTATTTACTCTTTTTTTCTTAGTGTTTTTGTAGACTATAAACGTACATATATTATATATTTCATTATGTATTATTTAAATACATATAGGGTATTATTATACATATATACGTTAATACCGAAATTAGAAAAGGTGATTTTAAAAATGGATAGTTTGGGCATAAAAATTAGATTATTAAGAAAAAAAATGGATATAGTTTACGACAATTTGGACAAATGCGCAATCTTTCTCATTCCTATATTAGCGATATTGAAAATGGTAGAACCAATCCATCTCTACAAACATTACAGATAATTTCAGAAAATTTAAATACAAGTATGTCATATTTACTGGGCGAATCTAGTAATCAATGCTTTGATAAAAAACAAGAAGATCAAAATGAAAAGTATTATACTATTCAAGATTATGAAATACTAACTATTCTAAATAAATATCCTAAGTTGAAGCAATATATTTATGAGTTAAAAAAAGCTCCTACCAGAAAAATTAATGTTTTTTTAGAGACTTGGAATTTTATTCAGTCTATATATGATAATATAGAAAAGTGAACTCCATTAACATATGTTAAATAACAATATTGAATCTTATAATTTAAAGATAAATTAATTAGATGAGGAAATTGCATAATTAGCTTTTTTAATCAAGGTTAAAAAAGAGTATAAAGAATTAGCCCATTAATAAATGGGATTTTGAAATTATTATTAATATTTTCGACAGTAAAATCCTCAATTCTTAGTATATTTATATAGTTT
>JAAYEU010000067.1 GCA_012728595.1 Tissierellia bacterium | reverse complement strand
CTTGTGAATAAACCTCCTTTCTATGTTTTTTTTAGCCAATTAACATTTTAGCAGGTTTATTTCACGAGTGCATTTTATTTTTAGAAAAAATAAATGTTAGGGTAAATTATTTTCCACCCCAACATTTATTATAGAACCTGTTAAGAAAATATTTTCAGACTAAAGAAGGGATTTCTTAACTTTTGTAGAATAATTATCATATATAATAGTACAGAGAGGGTGAAAAAATGGGATTTTGGATTTTTATGATGGTTATGAGTTTGTTAATACCTTTAAGCATGATTGGTTTTGGGACATATTTTAGGAAGAAAGTACCGAAAAAAATAAATTACCTATACGGATATAGAACACCTATGTCAATGAAAAATAAGGATACATGGGACTTTGCTCACCGTTACTTTGGGAGATTATGGTTTATAATGGGATGGATTGTATTATTTATTACAATTCTCGCAATGATAGCCTTGTTAGGGAAGGATACGGATACAATAGGAAATTTAGGTGCCATCATCACTTTACTTCAATGTATTCCATTGTTAGGGGAAATTATCCCAACAGAAAGGGCATTAAAAAAGAATTTTGATGAGGATGGGAATAGAAGATGATAAGGGATGTTTTGGAAAAAGGTGGGGAGTAGATATAAATGATTAAAAGTAAATATTATATTATAATTTTAATAATTATATTTGCCTTAACAGGATGTGGATATAATCAGAAACCTGAGGTTGATTTAGTTACCTATCAAGAAGAAGTCAACTTAGATAATTTTTTTGATTTGAAGGAGTGCATTCTTGAATACGACTTTATTATTGAAAAGGAATACGAAGACTTTTCTTTAAATGCTGAGGGTAAATATGATTTAAATGAAGATAGTAAGGTTGACTTAATTGAAATAAAGCTATTAGGGAGAGAAGAATCTACAATTAAGATAAATGACTCTGAAATTTCAATATACACTGACCATCCATTTGATGTATATTTAGTAGATCTTCTAAAGGATGATGGGTTCATAGAACTGGTTATTTACGATGATGGTCCTAGTGCAGACCCAGTAACTACTTTTTTTAGGTATGATGGGAAAAACATATACCAATTAGGATCATTATTTACAGATATTAGAATGGGAGATCCAAACAAGGTCCTAACTGATGGTGGGGGCAGTTTTATAGAAATAGGGGGACTTGCTAAATTTATTTTTCCACAAATAATCAAAGGACTTCATACAATAGAAGATAATCAGCTTATATACAATCCCTCTGACCTTAGCAAATATATTAATAAGGAATACACTATAACTACAGACTTTAAAGCTTTTTTTATTGAAGAAAACTTAAGGGATGATTTGACTAGCCAAGACGTTGAATTTATATGGGACTACGAAGTAATGAGTGAGTTTAAAAAAGGGGAAACAATCAAACTAATAGTTCATGATGAGTTTTGGTATGGGATAGAACTTCAAAATGGGACTACAGGAATACTATATTTTTGGATTGGAGATTAGAAAAATTGCAACTAATATTACTAGAGATGAAAGGAAGGTAATAAAATGACAGGCTTTAATACTAAGGCAATACACGCAGGACAAAAAGGAAAGAATCCAAGTAATGCATTAAATCCGCCCATATTTCAAACTTCGACCTTTGTATTTAACGATATAGACCATGCAAATAAGGTAATGTCTTTTGAGTCTACTGATTATGTATATACAAGGGGTAACAATCCCACCTTAAGGTTATTTGAAAATAGGATGGCTGAGTTAGAGTATGGAAAAGAGGCTGTGGCCTTTGCTTCAGGCATGGCTGCCATTAGCTCTGTAATATTTTCATTATTAAAACCAAATGAAACAATCATAGTCCACAAAACACTTTATGGGTCTACCTATAGTGTGGTTACAGAGCTATTGCCTAAATATAATATGAACTATAAAATAGTAGACCTAACTAAATTAGAGGAGCTTAAGGATGCAATAGATGAATCTACTAGGGTTATATATTTTGAAACCCCATCAAACCCTGATTTATCCATAATTGATATAAAAGGTGTTTCTGAAATAGCAAAGAAACATGACATTAAGTTAGTAGTTGATAATACCTTTGCTACACCATACTTTCAGAACCCATTACTTCTTGGGGCAGATGTTGTAGTCCATAGTGCTACAAAATATATCTGTGGACATGGGGATGTAGTTGGTGGAGTTGCCATATCTAATGACGAAGATTATATTCATTATTTAAAATTTGCATATATGTGTGAATTTGGAGGAGTTATGAGCCCCTTTGATGCTTGGTTATTACTAAGGGGACTTAAGACCTTGGGTCTAAGGATGAAACAACATGAGGAAAATGCTAGAGAAGTAGCCAAGTATTTAAAAAACCATCCTAAAATAGAGTCAGTAATGTATCCAGGCCTAGATGATTTTAAAGGCCACAAGATAGCCAAGGAACAAATGAAAGGTTTTGGAGCTATGATAAGCTTTGAGGTAAAAGGTGGATTAGAACCAGCAATTAAGTTTGTAGAAGGCCTAAAACTAGCCCAGTTAGCTGTAAGCTTAGGAGATTGTGAGACCTTGGTACAACTACCTGCAGCAATCACCCATAGGGGTTATCCAAGGGAGAAGTTAGCAGAGTTTGGATTAACGGAAAGTATGGTTAGGATTTCCGTCGGACTTGAAGATAAGGAAGATATAATAAAGGACTTAGAACAGGCCCTAGAATTAATATAAGTTTTTATAGGGCACAGGATCCTGAAAGATATCGATTAATATATGGGGGAAAATTATTTATGAAATATATAGTTGAGGGGAAAGAAAACAAAATATTATTGTTATTTATAAACGGGGCTGGCATAAGTAAGTGGATGTGGAAATATCAGAAACCCTTGTCCAAAAAATATAAATGTGTTTTCTTTGACTTACCAGGCCATGGGGATAATGCAAATATTGATTTTAAATCAATTGATGATATATGCTTATTTCTTGTTGATTTAATAAAGAAAGAATCTGAGGATAATAAGGCAATTGTAATAGGCCTTTCTATTGGAGCCCAAATAGTATTAAGTTTATTGAAATCATATAGTGAATATATTTCAAAGGCAGTAGTCATAAGTGCCCTAAATAATCCAATGAAAGCATATGATTTTTTCATTAAGCCAATGTTAGCAATTTCCACTCCCCTTATTAAAAACAAATGGTTCTCTAAACTACAATTTAAACAGTTCGGTCTTCCAGGTGAGTGGTTTGAGGATTATTACAAGGATTCTTTAAAGATATCTAAAGAAACTTTAGAGAATATTACCAAAGAAAATATGAAATTTAACTTTGAGACTACTATATCTGACATACCAACATTAATATTAACTGGAGAAAGAGAAAAAAGAATAATGAAGAAGTCAGCTGAAAAAACCTCAAAACTTATAAAGGGAAGTAAATATTATATAGCTAAGGGAGCTGGCCATGGTATACCCTATGAAAATCCAGACATATTTAATGAACTTATTATTAATTTTGTATCAAATAATCCTATTGGAGAGGTAGATGGAATAGTACTACAAGAAGCCTATTAGTTGAATTTTGGATGCTATAGATTTCAAATATGTAGATAAAAGTAAAATAGGAGGTAAATATGCAAAATATTATATTCGAAACTAATCGTATAAGAGTTCGGAAGTTAACCTATTCTGACATTCCAATTATTACAAGATGGTGGAACAATGGCTTACTTATGAAAGATATGGGTTTTATCAATGGTATGGGTGTTACTGAATCTAGTCTCTATTCAAGATTTAAAAATCAACTAAGTGATGATGGTATATTGGAAAGTAGAATGTTTATTATTACAGATATTAAAACTGGTAAGGAAATTGGTGAGCTCCAGTATGGTGAACTTGATTTAAAAGAAAAAAAGTGTAGAGTCGCAATGAAGATTTCAGAACTTAGTTATCAAGGGAAGGGACTGGGAGAAGAGGCTCTATCAGCTTTCATAAACTATTTAACTTCTGAATTTGGTCTGAATAAGATTGAAATAGATACAATTCATGACAATATAAGGGCATATAATTTATACAAAAAACTTGGATTCCAGGAAGTTGAAAGAATAAAAGATTTTTGGACCGATGATCAAGGCAATAAACATGATATTATTTTTATGGAGAAAGTAATTAATTAAAGGAACTAGGAAAGATGTAGTTTTAGGGGTAGGGATTACACAAGATATGATGATCTAAATTTGTTCTTATTTGATTACGATGACATTATAGATTATATAGAAGTAGCCAGTGCTGGGATTATAAATGATTTAAAAAAAGAATCTGCCATAGTCTTTAGCTGAGAAATATTAGAAAATAAGACATTTAGTGAAAGACACACTGAAATTATTCTAAGATATTGGATTGATTTATAAGTTAAAGGGGGAGGTAAATGAAGGCTATTGATCATTTCAATAGATATGTTTCAAATGTAGATAAGTTTATCGATTTTTATACTAAGGTTTTAGAATATGAGTTAATTGATAAAGGTATCAAAGTAAATGGAAAGCCTTATGCAATACTTAAGGGTCATGGCCATGAGCTATTTATTTCTGAAAAAGACAATTTTAAAATAGAAAGAGAAAAGAATTTTAGACATCTTGGATATTCTATTGAAAATGTAGATGAATTCCTTGAAAAGCTAAAACAAAAGGGCTATGTGGAAAAAGATAAGGAGATTATTGTTAAGACATTTTCTAGGCAGTTCTATATAAAAGACCCAGACGGTTTTGAGATAGACTTAATAGAGTGGACTGATAAAAAGGGATTTTATGAATTTTTGATAGAGAAAAATAAGAAATAATGAAACTAGACCTACTTACAGATAGGTTTGTCTAATTAAATAAAAGGGACTAGAGAATTATGTGATTATCTTTAATAATACAGGTACTGTGACTAAGGCTAATAATGTGGTTACAGATACTAAAAGGGCAGCATATTCTTTTTCTATTTCAAAGCTTTCCGCAAATATTGAAGTCATAGCAGAGGCAGGCATAGCAGTCATAATAATTACGGTATTTACTGCTTTTGAATTCTGTCCTGCTAATAAAAATAGGCTCTTTGTCAATAGTTGGGGTGGGATTTTCTTAAATCCCGCTCCATTACTATTTTTACCCTTATTTTTGTGTTATGATTGAGATGGATAGAATTACATGTATTTTGGGCACACTTAAATAAACCTAGCTAAAATGT
>JAAYEU010000007.1 GCA_012728595.1 Tissierellia bacterium | reverse complement strand
GTGTGGATTGTGTTTATGGCCCCCACATTAACTCCCAATCCTATTTGTTGAGGGTTGGTTCCTCCTCTTCCACCTTGAGGAGCGCTAGCGCCTCTTATAACTTGGCTAAACACCTCTTGAAAAGTCATAGTGCTTCTCTTATAACCAATTGTATTTACATTGGCAATATTGTTACTAATTACATCCATCTTGCTTTGATGTACTCTTAAGCCAGATACTCCTGAGTACATTGATCTCATCATAACTATTACCTCCCTTTCCTGGAGCAGATATATCCTCTGTCAGTCGGATATATATAGCCTCCTTAAAAAGGTCCAGCTATACTATAACTGCCCCATCTATATTAGTAAATACGTTGTCTTTTAAGTGTTCCTTGCTTACAGTTGTAATTACGGTTTTGTTCTTGATACTGGCGATAAAGGCCTTGTCTCCCATAAGGATTAATGCATCCTTTACACCCTTTTCTTCAGCTTTATTAAAACCCGTCTCTAGCCTTTGAAGTTCTTCCTTGCTTAAGGTCATATCCCTATGATCCATTCTGTTTATAGCGTGTTTGGAAAACTTAATTTCAGAGTCCCTATTTTGAATCTGCTGTAATACGGATTCAAAATCCTTCTTGGGTAAATTGTTTCTTCTAATAACAGCTTTAGATGAATTTATAAGCTGGTTTTCTAGTCTTTTAATTTTAAAGTTATTCATATTCATCATCCCTGTCCTCAAAACATCCTAATTATAAGGATTGAATTTCCACTGTCTCTAAATCCTCTATGGCCATAATCAAGTCGTAGTAGGCATTTTCTATTTCTACATCCTTTGCTTCTTCATTTTCTAAAACTAGCATTGCTTTCATAATTGCTTCCTGCAGTAAGGCCCATGATTCAACGGTATAATTTTCCTCTGTTAATTCATTCGCCATCTCGATTTTATATCTTAACTCTTCTATATCAACTTCCTCTGGCCCTGGTTCTAAGCCTAGATAACTTTCCATGGCCTTTCTAATGTTCATTACTTCCTTTATAAGCTGAACATTGGCTTGTAGTTGGTTGGTATTTAACATCTCCATAGAAGTTAAGATTTCAATGCCTAAATTTTCCACAGTCTTGTTTAGATTTTGCATCTGTTCTAAGGCTGAAAATTGAGCTAGTTGAGCAATGAACTCCCTGTCTTCCATTGGGTTTAATGGGTCTTGGTTTGCTAACTGGGTTGTCAATAACCTTAAAAAGGCCATTTTGTCTAAATCGTTATTGGGAGCATTTTCTACTTTTTTTTCATTTCCATCATCAAACCGATGGATAAGTTCTAAATCATCATAATTGTTAACTCTCAACTTGTCACCTCCTATGCAAATAGGTTCAATTGTCCTTCGTGATAATTATCCTGAACTCTGTTAATTGTCTTTTCCTCATAGGCTTGGAATTCATTTAATCCACCTTTTCTTGCCCTTATTTTTTGTGGCTTGTGATTTAGGAAAAATTCTTGTCTATTCTCCCTTTGGAAATCCTCATTTGTCCCTACAAAGACTTCAAATGTTTTAATTTCTAAACCATTTTCCTTCATTTCTTCTTTTAGAAGGAATAAGTTAGTTTCAATTAATTCCTTAGTCCTATAATTGTCCACCATAACCTTTGCTAGAATACCCTTATCTTCCATCTCCATTTTTAGTACTAGTTCTCCTAATAGGTCTGGCT
>JAAYEU010000066.1 GCA_012728595.1 Tissierellia bacterium | reverse complement strand
ATGCAGCAGTATCCCTAATCATCTTTGTGGATGTGGTATACTATAGCTATTTTAATGCTTTGCCCTCCATCAGGATGGTAAAGCAAATTGGCCAGGTTCCTGCAGTAGGGGATAGCGTTAAAACCCTGCTATCCTTTAGAAACCTACTCTTTTTGCTGGACTTACCCCTGGCCTTCCTTTACTCAAGAAGAAAAAGGAGTATTAGAAGATTTAATAGATATATAAGCTGGGGGATTCCAGGGGGGATAGCTTTAACCCTAGTGGTCTCATTAGCCATATTAAGCAGGCTAGGTCTATTCGGGCCTGTAACCAATCAAGAACTATTCACCTACCATGCTAAGGATATAAAGAAGGCCATAATGAAGGAAGACATAGGTGACATTGAGACCCTGACCGTAAAGGATATAGCTGATCTTAAAAAGCGATCTGAATTTGTAGAGGGGAAATACACAGGCTTAGGAAAGGGGAAAAACTTAATAGTAATTCAGGTGGAATCCCTACAAAACTTTGTAATAAACCACTTCCATAAAGGTCAAGAGGTAACCCCCAACTTAAACAGGCTGATTAAGGAAAAGGGCAGCCTCTACTTCAACAACTACTACCAACAACTAGGAAGGGGAAACACCTCCGATGCCGAATTTGTAAGCCATAACTCATTATATCCATCCATGGAAGAGCCAACCTACGTTCAATATGAACAAAATACCTTCTATGGACTACCCTGGATATTGAGGGACAATGGCTATACTGCCTGGGCCTTACACGGCTATGAAAAGGACTTTTGGAATAGGAAGAGGGCCTATGTAAATCAAGGCTTCCAAAGGTTCATATCTCAGGAAGATTATGAACTAGTTGAAACCATAGGCTTTGGCCTGACCGATGGAGAGTTCTTTAAGCAATCCATGGCTTATTTAAAGGAATTGGATAGCATAGACGAAAACCCCTTCTATGCCTTTATGATAACCCTAACCAGCCATAACCCCTTTGAGATGCCAGAAAGGCACCAATATCTAAATATAAGGGATGAATATAAGGACACCCTACTAGGCAACTACCTTCAATCTATCCACTATACCGATAAGGCCATAGGCCAGTTTATAGAGGATTTGAAAAGGGAAGGCCTGTATGAAGAAAGTGTGCTGGTCATATATGGCGACCACTTTGCCATAAATAGCCTAAATGAAGACGACCAAAAGCTTATGACCCAATATCTAGGCTATCCTTACGACCTAGACGAAATGCTAAAAGTTCCCCTAATAATCCACATACCAGGCCTTGAAGCCAATGAGACCATAACTAGGGTTGGCAGCATGTTGGACTTCCTTCCAACCATATTGAATATAATGGGCTATGAAAACCAAAAGGGAATCATGTTTGGAGTAGATTTAATCAACTATGAAGGAGAAAACTTCGTAGCCCCCCAAACCTACGCCCTAAAAGGTTCCATAATAACCGATGAAATACTACTAGAAATGTCAAGAGACGGAGTATTCGAAAACAGCCGAGTCTACAATATAAAAACAAGGGAACTTTTAAACCCTCTGGACTTCATAGAAGAACACCAAATGGTAATAGAGGAGATAAATAAATCCAACTATATACTAAAAACAGACTTTTTCGCTCAATGATGTGGGACATGGGGTCAGACCCTTTGTCCCAAAAATGTAAATTGACAAAAACGGTGGTGATAAACTTGATCCGATACAGTAAAATTCTAGAGAAAAATCCAAGGGAGATTGTCCTCCTAAAATCACTTCCTTGCCATTGGGGACGTTGTTTATTTTGTGACTACATTGACGACAATGAGGAAGATGATCATTATATAAACAAAGTCAATAAAGAAGTATTGAAGAATGTAACAGGGGAGTTTAAGCAGTTGGAGGTAATAAATTCCGCCTCCGTATTCCAACTGCCTAAGGAAAGCCTTGAAGAAATAAAGAATGTGGCCTATTCTAAAGGCATAGAAAGGTTGTATTTCGAAAGCCATTACCATTACAAAGATAGGCTGGATGAAATTAGGGACTATTTCAAAGGAATAGATATTATATTTAAATGCGGCATTGAAAGCTTTGACCATGACTTTAGGAATAATTATTTAAACAAAGGAGTACATTTTGATGATTATAAGGAAGTAGCAAAACACTTTGAATCCATATGCTTATTAGTAGGAATAAAAGGGCAAACAAGAGAGATGATTGCAAGGGATATAGAGATATTAGAAAAACACTTTAAATATGGCTGCATAAATATATATGTTGAAAATACCAGCCCTGTAAAAAGGGATGAAGAGCTAATCAATTGGTTTAGAGATAACTACTCTTATTTAGAGGAATATGACAATATTGAAATCCTGTGGAACAATACAGACTTTGGAGTAGGAGGGGATGCAAATGAAAATCAAAACAAATAAATTAGCAAAGGCAGGGATTGTAGCAGCATTATATGTGATTCTAACCTATGCCCTGCCCACTTTAGCCTATGGTCCCATTCAATTTAGGCTTTCTGAAATACTAACCCTATTAGCTTATATGGATCCCTTCTATATAGGCCCTCTAACCCTTGGCTGTGCCATAGCCAATATAGCAAGTCCCTTTGGAATAATAGACGTCATATTTGGGACACTAGCAAGCTTTATAACCCTAAACTGCATGAGCAGAACAAAAAATATCTTTCTAGCCAGCATCTGGCCTTCTGTATTCAGCTTTATAGTGGGATTAGAAATCTGGTTTTTATCAGAAACCCCTGTAAACTTCTTCCTAGTAACAGGCCAGATAATGCTCTCCCAATTTATAGTAGTATCCATAATAGGGGTGCCCATATTTAAGCTGATAGAAAGGAATAACTATCTGGTTAGTGTGATAAGGGAGTGGGACATGGGGTCAGACCCTTTGTCCCAAAAATAAAGAACCAGAAAGAAGAATGAGGTAGGAAAACTACCTCTTTTTTTACGGCCTAAAATGACGAATAAATAAAGGAAAATACAATAAAATGTAGAAATATGTATATATCTATGTATAAGGGGGTGTTAGTTAGTATGCCTAGATACTCACGACCAAAATCT
Organism: Tissierellia bacterium; assembly: GCA_012728595.1. Classification (GTDB taxonomy): domain Bacteria; phylum Bacillota; class Clostridia; order Tissierellales; family Tepidimicrobiaceae; genus Tepidimicrobium. The sequence continues at coordinate 4,044 of JAAYEU010000066.1, read as the reverse complement.
GCTACTGGAATATATCATGTGATGCTAAGAGGCGTTAACAGGATGAATATCTTCTATTACAAAGAAGATAAATTAAAATTTTTAGACACATTAATAAGGATGAAATCTAATGGAGAGTACATATTATATGGTTATTGTATAATGAACAATCATGTACATTTATTAATAAAGGAAGAAGAAGAGCCATTATCTAAAACAATGAAACGGATAGGTGTTAGCTATTCGCTTTATTATAATAAAAAATATGAGAGGGTGGGGCACCTGTTCCAAAACAGATTTAGAAGTGAGTGTATAGAGACGGACGGTAGGCTACTAGCTTGTCTAAGATATATCCACAACAATCCCGTAGAAGCTCATATGGTAAAAGATCCTTCGGCTTACCCATGGAGTAGTTACAACATATACATAAATAAAATGGAGAATAAATATAACATCATATCACCAGAACTAATATTAGATATATTCTCTGAAAACAGAATAGAAGCAGTAAAAAAGTTTATAGACTTTTCTAGGAAAAACTGTGACAGGCCTTTTATAGATTTAGAAGAGGTGGAAGAAAAATCAAAAAGTTTCTATATGAAAAAAACCTTAGATATACTTGAAAAGTATAATTTAAATATAGAGGATGTAGCTAAATTAAAGGATAGAAATATTAGGAATCAAATAATAAAAGAAATACAACAACATACTAATATGTCAACGAGAGAAATGGCCAATATAATTGGTTGGAGTAAAAGCACAATAGATAGGGCATTAAAAGAATAATTTTGGGACAAGAGGTCTGACCCCTTGTCCCACCTTGTCCCAAGAGGGCTGACCCCTTGTCCCGCTATTATGGGTAAACTCTATATTTGTTATCGGGCTTGTTTCTTTCCCTTATTATTATTTGATAGACATCCCCTATCTTTAACCATTCTGGTAATTTGGTATTGCCTTCTTCACAAGCTAGTCGGGCATATAGGTAATGGTGGTTAGCATCTCCTAGCCATATTTCATATTCCATTTGGCTAGTAGTTCCATTTAATTCTAGCGGCTGGACGTGGGTGCTTAATATTACATGTTCTAGTGCTATATTATCTGTAAATTCTATTTCAGCTTCCTGGCTTGGAAGAGTATTATCTGTTGCTTTAATTCGAACTCTTAAGGTCTTATTACCAGTTAAATCTTCAGTTTCTAAATACCTGCCGCTAATCCATGGTCCACCATTTATGCTATATTCGAATATATCCCAGTCTTTATTTATATCCAATCCATTTATGGATTCAACAATATCCTTTCCATCATTTATTATAACAACTGGCGCTGAAGCCCTTGCTTTGATTACAGTCTTTTCAATTGGATTAGATGGCAGGTAATCCGTATCTCCTCTTAACCTAAACTCCAATTTTCCAGGCTTAAACTCTACATTATAGGCTAAGATGTTATCCTTATCTGGCTCCAATCGAACATAATCAATATTTATCCAGTTTTCTTCTCCAATTCTATATTGTAGCTTGTCTACTGCTTCTTGTAGCCAAGATAGATCCTTGCCCGTTCTAATCCAAATGGTTCCATCGGCTATGCTATAGCCTATCCTTTCTTTTACAATTATCTCATTGAAAGGTCGTTTAGTTAGTGGTTTATCCGTTAGTAGCCTAAAGTTTCCAGGTTTTTTGGCTTCTCTTATATATATTACCATACCTTCTTTTAGTGGTAGGCTGGTATTAGTAGATGAGCATCTATACCATTGGCCGTCGAATCCTGTCTTGGTATCAAAACTGTATTCCATATCTGTAGTGGTGTTTACAATCAAGCCTCTGCTAGCATCTACATATACATTGGATAAATCTAAGTTAGGCGTAAATTTAATGGTTTGTATTTGGCTGGGTAATGTTCTATCTGTTGCAGCAATTCTTACCCTAACCTCATCTCCTGCTTCAAATACAATACTCAGATCTCCAGCCTTCCATTCATTGCCGTTTATGCTAATTTCATAGTCCTTTCCTGCTTCAGTGCCAATTTTTTCTATGGTGTGGTAAATATCATCATAAGCTAGTTCTGGTGCTGGAGTTGGTGGTTTTATTGTGTATTTAAGCAAATCTACAGATGGAAGACTTGTACTTGTACCTTTCTTTCTAAAACGTAGTTCTCCTGGCCTGAATTCTATTCCGCTACCTTCACCAACATCCTTCCAGGAATCATTGCCAATTCGGTACTCTAAGTCTTTAATTGTAAAAACTGCATCAGAATCCACATATATTTTCCCTTGACTGATATCAAAATCAATTTTTTCTAGTTCATCAGCTTTAAATTCTTCTTGGCCTACTTCATCTAAATACCTTATATTGTTTGGATTATTTCTTTCTCTAATCCACACCTTATCACCTACAGCAAATCTTACATTGGTATTTCCATTTGCAGCACGAGTAAAATTCTCGGCATCATTAGTGCTGTATTCCATGGAGTTTGTTGTTTTTTCGATTAGGCCCTTTGCTACATTCAGTGCAACTTCACCTAAGTATATGCCGTTTAACTTTCCAGTGGCTTTTGAAGGGAGTTGTCCTTCTTCGCCAGGAATAGCAGCTAATCTAATCCTAAGGTCTAGCTGATTGCCTAGTATATCTTTTAGAGAGCCATTTTCAAGCTTGGACCAAGTTGAACCTCCATCTATGCTGTACTCATAGTTGGTATTAGCTTCTAAACCTTCTAATCCAATTATATTGTTCTCATAATCATAGTGTTTTACCACTATATTTGCTGGTGCTTCTCCTTCTACTAGATTAACAGCTTGGTGATATACCTTTGTTTGTTCAGCCTCTCTTACCCAAATCCTGACAGGTTTTGCTTCGCCAATCTTTACTTCGTTATTACCTGTTTCTAGTGTGATTTTTTCCCACTTACCATTTATTCCGTTGGTAGAGTCAAGACTATACTCCATGTCTTCAGTTACTTTAATCAAATACAAGTGTAAATTACCATTCTCATCTTCTTCTAACCTATAGCTGACCTCCTCTAGTTCAGCCATCTTTGATTCACTTAATTTTAGTGTTACAACTATATCTTCAGAATCCATGGAATTAGGCTCTTCTACAGCAGTTCCTTTAATCCTAATGCTTACCCTTTCTTCTTCTATTTTATTAGCAGCAGTCCCTGAAACCTTTATAGCAATAGTATTGTTCTCCACATCTACCCTATCTACATCAGCCCTTAAGCCCCTAGGTAATCCGGCTACTACTATATCCTTATCACTTATATCTTTCTTCAGAGTACCAACTTCCACCTTAATTACCCAAGTGTCCATATTTTCCCTGGGTACTCTTCCGTCAGGTGCTTCTAAACATACTGTATCTTCAACGGCTTTACCCAACACCTGTAGCACATTAGGATATAGGGTGAAGGTGTTAACAGCCGTTACATCATCTTTAGCATCTTGAATTAAGCTGCTAGGTATAGTTAAGGATAGGGTTACTTTTTCAACTCCAAAGTCTACATCTACGCTGGGTAAAGTTATGGTAACTTTCTTACTTGAATTCCTAACAATATTTTCAGCTTTGATCTGTCCAGCAATTGCATTCCAAATAGCTTTTTGCTGGTCTGTGCCAACAACCTCAAATCCATTAATCAAATCATTTCTGTCTATATCTACCTTCCAATCCCCATCTTCCAGTTCAATCACTATGGTCTTTCCGCCAGCTTTTATATCATTTTCCCTTACAATAGAATCTACTACATCTCCAGCTATGGTGGCCCTAATAGTTGGCTTAATGGTTATACTTCCTTCAGCTTCTATTGGATTAATGGCATTCTCAATGGCTACAGCTGGTATGGTTAGGGTAATAATTTGATCTTGAGTTATGTCGTAATTTTTAACCTCTGGCAATGAAATGGTCAAAGTAGTTTCATTGTCATCTACATCTATAGCACCGCCACCATCTGCTATAAGGGCATCTATTACCCTATTCCATTCTGAGCTTTCACTATTTACTCTAAAGCCATTGTAAAGGGCATTTCTCTTATTGCTGTTTACTTTAATATCATCAGCCCATTTTGCTCCATTGGATAATT
>JAAYEU010000065.1 GCA_012728595.1 Tissierellia bacterium | reverse complement strand
TCTGCAAAGACTGGAAGTGAAAAAACCAAGATGAGTACTAATAGGGTAGTAATAATTCTAAACTTGGACATAATATACCTCCCTTTAGATAATTAATATAAACTAAATAAACCACCCCTCCTTTCCTAACTACTATTTAAACAGTAGTTTTACTTTTGTCCCACTGTTTTACTCAAATAAGGATAAAGTATCCTGCTTCCGCAAAGATTATTGAATTTAATTGGGGGGTATGTTAATATTTGACTTTATTAAGATTATATTACATATTTTTAGCCACATCAATCTATTGCATCATATAATAAATCCTTAAAATTTTACGATTTTGTAATAAATATATGCTATTATAAACTTATTATGGTTCTCCTTCCCCTTTCCTATTAATATTATATTAACTAAAAGTGGGTATATATTATAAAACTAATATGGTATGGGGTGATAATGAATATGAATATAAAGGTATTTTCAGATTATGCCTGTCCCTTCTGCTACATTGCTCTTCACTTCTTTGAAAAGCTTAAGGAGGATGGGGTACAATTCGATATGGAATGGATTCCCTATGAGATGAATCCCGATATACCCAAGGAGGGAAAATCCATTGAGGGAAAATTCCCAAAGGGCTATAGAGAAAAGATGCATGAAATGCTGACTAAATTTGGCCAAGAATATGGGATTGAGTACAAGATGCAAAAAATGGACTACAACACCCACAGGGCCCTGTTAGCAGGGGAATATGCTAAATCCCTTGGAAAATATGATGATTTTTCCAAAAGGGTCTTTAAAGCCTATTTTACAGAAGAAAGAAATATAGGTGATGAAGAGGTGTTAAATTCCATAGCAGAGGAAGTTGGGCTGGATGTCGATAAGATGAATAAATTAATCGATAGCGAAGAATTTGAAGAAAATATGAAAGAGGCTAAGAAGTTGATAGACAAATTTGAAGTGGAGGGAACCCCAACTATTATAATCAATAATGAACATAAGATGGTGGGTATCAGGCATTACGACCAGATGAAAAGAACCATTTTGGCATATTCTGAATCCAAATTGACCTAAAACTAAAAAGCCATTACCACTGGGGGTAATGGCTAAATTTATTTCGTGTCTATTGCTAGAGGAAGTCTACTTAGTATGACTTTAATCATATAAGCATACAGAGGTATGTTTACCAATTGACTTATAATCCTTCCTGGAAGAATGGTTACTAAGGGTATTCCAAATAATGTCTTCATAAAATATGCCCATAATACTATGGAAGTAGTAACTTGTCCTACTGCTATTGCTACTAATAGGTTTACAAAGGAAGTTTTACATCCTTTATCTTTACATCTCATCATGATAAGTCCTGGTATTACCCCTGTTAAGGCAGCATTTAGAGTGAAATGTGGCATGTATGGACCCATTGGGCTAACTATCATGCCTATTATATCCCCAACTGCTCCTACTATAGCTCCAGCTACAGGGCCGAAAACTATTCCTGCAAAGATTATCGGAAATCCTCCAAACCCTATTCTAACAAGCTCAGTCCCTCCGCCACCAATTCTAATACTGCCAACTCTGGTTAATACTACGTTTAGGGCAATTAGTAGTGCATAATAAGCGATATTTTTTGCATTCAATTTTCTCATAAAAAAAGCCTCCTTTCTTTTAAGATATGGCAGAACTGCCACATCAAGAAAGAGACTTACAAGATGTGCCAGCGAACGCGATAGTTCAACGCAAGCTATAAAAGCTTTTCGTTTAGAGGCAACGTTCCATCCTCTAACACTTAACGCAAACTACCTACTCTGCCATTCTATTTAATTTTATTACTAAAAGTTCAGCATCTATAGTATACCCAATTATAATGATAAATTCAAGTTGTTTTAAAATCTTTTAGGTTAAATAGCTTTTAAAAGTAGATAGCTTGGAATTTTGTATAAGTTGTTATTTTCTTTCCATATGTAGTAGTGGAAAATGATAGAATCAGTATAATTAGTCATATAAAGCATATTGGTCTTTTCATTTTAAACCTCCTATGTACCTGATTATTAACGTATATAATGTTTTTCAAATAGTTGCTATAAAATATTCTATAAAACAAAGGAAACCCTGTATTAAACAGGGTTTCCTTGATAAAGTCTAATGAGTAAATCTGTAAGCCGTGTTCTGTCGAGGATGATCATCTATCTATGACCTATTGTTGCCAATAGGTTCTTGCGACCTACCAACCGGGACAGCAGCGGGCAACTGCCTTTTTCAGTCCCTAACTTGGTCTTGCTCCGGATGGGGTTTACAGAGCCAACTAGTCGCCTAGTTGCTGGTGAGCTCTTACCTCACCTTTCCACCCTTACCTAACATTGTTATGTTAGGCGGTATATTTCTGTTGCACTAGCCTTAGGGTCGCCCCCACTGGACGTTATCCAGCATCCTGCCCTATGGAGCACGGACTTTCCTCATGCAAAGCACGCGATCATCCGATTTACTCATTATATTAGTTTTTCGATATTACTACTATAACATAAACTTGAACTCATTTCAAAGGTAATATTTGTAAACAGTTAGGCTTGTTTCTTGTCTAAATATAATATCCTATCACAGTTCTCACAGTGTAATATGGCCTGGGAATGTTTTAGCCTATCGACAGTCATGGCGGGTAGAACCATATTACATCCCCCACACCTATTATCTATAACCTCCACTACAGCAACTCCCTTATTATCGACCAGCTGCTTAAACTTAAGTAGTAAATCCCTATCCAAACTAGAGCTTATTTTTTTAATCCTCTCTTTTACCCTAATACTTTCTTCATTCAGTTCCTCTAGTATGGATTTATACTCCTTTACAAGGCTTCTGTATTCCTTCTTTAAGTCCTTAAAATCCTTCTCTAATTTAGCTAATCTAAGTTTAAAATCGTCAATGTCTTCTAAAATAGTTAATATCTTATTCTCCTTTTCCTCAATTTCTTCCTTTAGCTTTTCCCTCTCTTCGTTTAGAAGGGTTAGCTGCTTTAAGTCTAAGATGTTTCCATGGAATAAATTCTTTTCCCTCTCCTTTAATTTAAAATCCAGCTCTTCCAAGGCCAAGTTTTCCTTGTTTAGGCTATTTTCCCTTTCCTCTACAGAACTTTTAAGCTTCAATATAGCCTTTTCCTTCTCCTCCAGTTGTGCAGCTATAGTTTTTAAATTCTTCCCATTTTGTACTTCCTTAAGCTTTTTCCCAAGTTCCAGTAGAAGGCTTTCATTTTTCTGCAGTTCCCACAAACCTTCAATATCATCCATACTTTTACCTCCAAAGTTTAATAAATAAGATAAGGTGGACTGCTTTTCTCAAAAAGATAAATTGCTACTTGGTTTTCTAGCCTCTTTTCTAAATAGTTCTTGATAACTGGTAATATCACCTTCTCAGTATGGTAATGGCCTGCATCTACAAGGGTAAGTCCTAGTTCATTGGCGTATTGGGCATCGTGGTATTTAATGTCTCCGGTAATGTAAACATCAGCACCCTTTTTATAGGCATGGTAGATAAATGATGAGCCACTTCCTCCACATACTGCAACTTTTTTAACTTTTATATCCTGCTTGCCATAAACTATTAACCTATCCAGCTGTAGACTCCTTTTAACCATATCTAAATAATCCATTAAGGCCATCTCCTTAATATGGCCTATTCTGCCGTAACCATAAGATTTGCCCTTATTCTTTAAGGGGTACACATCATAAGCTACTTCCTCATAGGGATGGTGCTTAATCATCTCCTCTATGACTTCATTTAGCCTATCCCCTTCCACTATGGTTTCTATCCTAATTTCTTCTACCTGCTCTAATTCATAGGCCTTTCCTATAAAGGGTTTGGTACCTTCTAAGGGCATAAAGGTGCCGATACCTTCTACATTATAGGTGCAGTGACTGTAGTTTCCTATCCAACCAGCCCCCATATCCCCTAAGACCTTCCTTATAATAGCTGCATAATCCTTGGGCACAAATACCACCAGTTTGTATAAGGGTTCTTCATATGTGGCTTTTAAAGGTTCATGATCACTAATCCCTAAAGCATTGGCTAAAACGTCGTTTACACCACCTGGTGTCAAGTCTAAATTGGTATGGGCATTGTAAACGACTATATCTTCTTTAATTATATCGTAAATTAGTCTTTCCTTATAAGACTGGCGGGTAATCCTTTCTAAAGGCTTAAATATGATGGGATGGTGGGTGATAATCATCTGGACATCTCTTTCTAGGGCTTCTAAAAAAACATCCCTGTCCAAATCCAAGGAAATCAATATGTTTGTTACTTCTCTATTTGGATCGCCTATTTGAAAACCTGTGTTATCCCATTGATCTATTAAATTGGGTAAAGCCCATTGGTCTAACAGTTTAATTATCTCTATTGCCCTCAATTTTTGCCAACACCTCCTTTAATTTTTTGATTTCCCCTTCTACTTCCTCATATCTAGCCCTGCTCTTTTCTGTGGTTTTATCCCTTATTTCCTGCATAATATGCTTAAATACATCTATCTTATGGTTAATATATTCCCTTAATAAGGGGTCCTTATTTAAAATTAACTTCTCCCCTATTTCATAATAGATAGGGTCCTTAACATAGGACTTGCCTTTTTTAGCATAGATTATTTCATAAAATTTGCCATCTTCCTTTATAAGCTTTTCACCTAAAATTGTAAAGCTATTATCGTATAAGTACTTCCTAAGTTCATCACTAGCGATATTAGGCTGCAAGATAAAATGGGTTATGGAATCCCTCTTATGCCTGTCTTTATCCAGTATATCCCTGATTAAAAGGCCTCCCATGCCGGATATGATTACCGTGTCTACTTCAAAGGGCTTTATAACTTCCAAACCGTCTCCCAATCGAACATCTATATAATTTTCTAAGTCTAATTCCTTAATCAGATGGATGGTCTTTTGTAAGGAATTTTCACTTAAATCCGTAGCTATTACCCTTTTGGCAATTTTATTTTGTATTAGATATGCGGGTATATAGCCATGATCGGTGCCAATATCTGCTACTATTGTATTAGAAGGTATAAAATCTGCGATAGCTTGTAATCTACTGGATAGTTTCATTACCATTTCCTTTCTGCTTAAAATTATTGATATTGACAATTAAAGATTCGCAAAATGCGAATCTTTAATTATTCAAGAAAGTCCTTTAGTTTCTTACTTCTACTTGGGTGTCTTAATTTTCTCAAAGCCTTAGCCTCTATCTGTCTTATTCTTTCCCTTGTAACATCAAACTCCTTACCTACCTCTTCCAAGGTACGAGCCCTTCCATCATCCAGCCCAAATCTCAGTCTTAAAACCTTCTGCTCCCTGGGTGTAAGGGTATCTAATACATCTACCAGCTGTTCCCTTAACATGGTATAGGTTGCTGCATCAGCTGGAGCTAAGGCATTGTCATCTTCTATAAAATCACCAAGATGGCTGTCTTCTTCTTCACCTATAGGAGTTTCCAAAGATACGGGCTCCTGGGCTATCTTCATAATATCCCTTACCTTTTCTTCCTCCATATTCATCTCTTTTGCTATTTCCTCAGGAGTTGGATCCCTACCTAATTCCTGAACAAGCTGCCTTTGAACCCTAACCAACTTGTTGATGGTTTCAACCATATGGACTGGTATACGAATGGTTCTAGCCTGGTCAGCAATAGCTCTGGTTATAGCTTGGCGTATCCACCAAGTTGCATAGGTACTAAATTTGAAGCCCTTTTGGTAGTCGAATTTTTCTACTGCCTTCATCAAACCAAGATTTCCTTCTTGGATTAGATCTAAAAATAACATTCCTCTGCCTACATATCGTTTTGCTATACTGACTACTAATCTTAAGTTGGCTTCTGCTAATTTCTTTTTGGCATCTTCATCTCCTTGTTCCATCCTCTTAGCCAATTCCACTTCCTCTTCAGCTGTTAACAGTGGAATTTTACCTATTTCCTTTAGATACATTCTAACAGGATCATCAACGGCTATCCCTCTAGGTACCGAGAGATCGTCCTTAGTATCTATATCCTCACTATCAATATCATCGTCGTCGGTTTCAAGGAGCATATCATCATCTTTATCCCCCACTATATCGATTCCTAAATCCTCAAATCTTGCATAAATATCATCGATTTGATCTGGATTTAGTTCTACTTCCTCTAGCGCATCCATAATTTCTTTATATGTTAATACCCCACTTTTCTTGCCTTTATCGATTAATTTTTTAACTGCTAACATCTTTTCTTTTTCTAATTCTGGTCTATTATTCGGGCTCAATATAGCTCCCTCCCTTCCTAACGTTTACATATGTGATTTTAACTTTTTGTCCAGTTTTGTCAACTCTAAGCATAGCGATTTAAACCTGTTCACATCCCCTTCATCTTTTTGTTTTTTTGATTCAATTTCTTTAAGTTCCTTTAATATTTTTTCCCTATCCATCTTTAGTTTCCACATCCTAACCCTGTGGATTAAATCCTCAATCAATTTCCTTTTGTCCTCAGACAAAAGCTCTACATTTAACTCCATTATTTCATTTATAAGATCGTAATCCAAATCTTTTTCATCCTTTAACTTATCATAAATATAGTTCAAATCTATATTCATCTTATTAGGATTTTTTTCGTATTCATCAAAGATTATATGGGCTAAAATATTGATTTCATAGTTTAAAAAATCTTCCCTTCCTAAGTCTTCTTTTATGCGGTTATAATACTGCCTGTTTTCGATCATCAATCTAATTAGAATCTTTTCAGCTGTTAAGTGGGCAGGTTTAAGCACCATCTTGATTGGGGTTATTTTATTCTTATTATGCCTGTTTCTGCCATTTCTATACTTGTCCTTGTAAAAAGTTGAATCATTTTTGTCATTCCTGCCTACTACTTCCTTTTCCAAGGCCTCCTTGGATATTTGAATTTCCCTTGCTATCTTATCGATATAAATTTCTCTTTCTACGGGACTTTTTAAACCCCTCAATATATTGGATACTTCCTTAATGAATTTTATCTTGTCTTCATAGTCCTCTATATCATACTTCATTCTTAGGATTAATAGCTTATAATCTAGTGGACTGAGAGCATTATCTATTAGGCTTTCAAAGGCTTCAAGCCCATTTTTGCCTATATAATCGTCGGGGTCTTGGTCTTTTGGTAGGAGTATTACCCTTGGTTTTATACCTTCCTTATCTAATATATTTAATGCTTTCATAGTGGCCTTTATTCCTGCCTTATCTGAGTCGTAGCATATATAAAGTTCTTTATTATATCTCTTCAACAGTTTTGCCTGATTGGGTGTAAAGGCAGTACCAAGACTTGCTACGGCATAATCGATTCCGTAATTATATAAAGAAATCACATCCATGTAGCCTTCAACCAAAATCAATCTCTTGAGGCTTGAAGTCCTCTTTATATAATTTAAACCATATAGATTATCCCCTTTTACAAATACTAAGGTATCCCTAGAATTTAAATATTTAGGCATACTATCATCTAATACTCTTCCTCCAAAACCTATAACTCTGCCTCTAGTGTCGATTATGGGAAACATTATTCTATTTCTAAACTTATCGTAATATCCAGTATTGTCCCTTTTTTTGCCTATTAAACCTGCTTTTTCTAAATCCTCTTCCTTGTATCCCTTTTTGGTTAAATAATTCTTGATCCCATCCCATCTGGCTGGAGCATAACCTAATCCAAATCTCTTTATGGTATTCTTACTTAAATTCCTCTTTTTTAGATAGTTTAATGCCTCCTTATTTCTGGTAAGGTTTAGATAGTAAAATCTAGCTGCATCCCTATTGATTTGATAGATTAGGTTTTTTTCCTCTTTCAATTTTTGGTTATAGCTGCTCTTTTCCTCAATTGGTATTCCTTCCCGATCAGCTATGAACTTTACAGCTTCCACAAAGGATAGATTTTCAATCTTCATGATGAAGCTTATTGCATCCCCACCTTCTCCACATCCGAAACAATGGAATAGTTGCTTGGATTCTGAAATTGTAAAGGATGGAGTTTTTTCATTATGGAATGGACATAGCCCAACATAGTTACTGCCAGTCCTTTTAAGCTGAACATAATTGGAAGCTAAATCTATAAGGTTAACACTATCATGTATCCTTTCAATCAGCTCTTCATCGATACTATAAGTCATAAACAATCACCTGATTTCTCCCTTAGAAAAGAGAATACTATATATTATTCGACACAAAATCATAAAATCCTTCTTTTATTAGTATTTTCTCCAAGACTTCGGAACGAACAAGTCATTAAATTGATTGATGGCGTATCTGTCCGTCATTCCGGCTATATAGTCACATATTATATCCTCTTTCACACCATAGTCTTCATATAAGGCTATATGTTCTTTAGGTAGCTTATCGAAATTACCTAGATAATAGTAGTATAGCTGCTCGATTATATATTCTGCCTTGTCCTCTTCACTTTTTGCCACTTTGTTTAAATATACCCTTTCAAACATGAAATCCCTTAACTTATTTGTATAATAATCGATTTCTTCACTCATGGATATTCTATCCTCATTTAAGCTATTCTTTATCACATCTAAAATCATGGTGTTAATCCTCTCACCATGATTTTTCCCTAAATATTTTACACAATCCTTAGGTATGTCATCTATATCAATGATATTAGCTCTAATTGCATCGTCAATATCATGATTAATATAGGCAATTCTATCGGCTAATCTCACTATTTGACCCTCTAGGGTTTCAGCTTCTTCTTCTCCTGTATGCTTTAATATTCCATCCCTTACCTCATAAGTTAAGTTTAACCCTTTTCTAGTCGGAGTATGCTCTAAATAATCAACAACCCTTAAGCTCTGTTTGCTGTGGTTAAATCCATTGGGGTGTAATTTATTTAGTATCTTCTCTCCTGTATGGCCAAAGGGTGTGTGGCCTAAATCATGGCCTAATGCTATGGCCTCTACTAAGTCCTCATTCAATCTTAAGGCCTTGGCCATAGTCCTTGATATCTGTGCAACTTCTAGGGTATGGGTTAATCTGGTTCTGTAATGATCTCCTAATGGGGCTATGAATACTTGGGTTTTATGTTTCAACCTTCTAAAGGCCTTTGAATGGATTATTCTATCCCTATCCCTTTGGTATTCAGTTCTAATTTGACATTTTTCCTCTTCTACAGCCCTACCCTTTGTATTTATGCTTAAGGCTGCATAAGGAGATAATATCTTTTTTTCCAATTCCTCCATTTCCACTCTTATAAACATTTTTATAACCCCATTTAACTAAAATAATATATATATTATATATACAACATAAGTTCCTAGAATCCTTCAAATTTATAAATTTTTTGTCCAAGATTTTATCACAATCAAAAGAAGTGTTGCAATAACAACACTTCTTTAAAAACCCTCTCCAAAGTTCTTCTTCATGTGGTCTATGACTATACCAGCCGTTTCTTCTACTGCCTTGTTGGAAACATCAATTACTACACAATTAAGTTTTTCCATAATCTTCTTAGAATATTCAAGTTCATAGTTTATTCTTTCTATACTTGCATAATTCGCATTGCCATTTAGCCCTAAAGATTTTAGCCTTTCCTGTCTTATCTCGTTAAGTTTAAAAGGGTTGGCAATAAGACCAAAAATTCTCCTGTTATCCTTTTCAAATAGTTCATTGGGAACTGGGACTTCTGGAACCAATGGTACATTGGCTACCTTATAGTGTTTATGGGCTAAATACATGCTTAAAGGGGTCTTAGATGTACGGGACACTCCAATTAAGACTATGTCTGCTTTTTTGATTCCCCTTGCATCCTTCCCATCATCATATTTTACAGCAAATTCAACGGCCTCAACCTTTCTGAAATATTTCTCGTCCAATCTCCTTATAAGGCCAGATTCCCGCTTTGGCTCATAGCCAAGGACCTGTTGTAAGGCTTCCAAGGCAGGGCTCATCAAATCTATGGCCGGTATATTATATTTTTTACTAAGCTGAATTACATAATCTCTAAGCTTTTCTATTACTATGGTATAAACGATTATGCTCTTTTCATTTACTGCTTCATCGAATACCTCTTTTATCTGGTCCTCTGAGGTAATATAGGGAAATCTTCTGATTTCATATCTATTGGGAGTAAACTGACTAACAGCTGCTCTGGCCACCTGTTCACCCGTTTCTCCTATGGAGTCTGACAATATATATAAAGTAATGAGATTATCCATAAAATACCCCCTATTCATCATTTCCCAGTTCTACAAAGAGTCTTGTAATGGTGGTCTTGGTAATTCTTCCTATTACCTTATAAGCCCTTGTCCCATCTTCTAAGACAACTTCTTCAACAACTGGCAAGCTATCTACTTCATGCTCTATCAGTTTTACAGCTGCATCTAATATACTCTCATCTGGAGTGGTGAAAACAATATTGGGCATCCTTGTCATGATTACCCCTATGGGTGTTTTATTTAAATTAAGTCCTCCAATGGCATTTTTCAAAAAATCCTTCCTAGAAACCACTCCTACTAGATAGCCTTTAGAAGTAACAAAAATAGTGCTAACATCTTCTAAAAAGAGGGTAACTATTCCATCGTATATGCTAGTCTCTTCATCTACAACTACGGGTACGGATTTTCTATCGGCTACCTTTATTTCTTGGATTTTCTCTGCTATCAAGCTAAAGCTGGTCTTTCCAGTATAAAAGTACCCAACTTTAGGCCTGGCATCCAATATGCCCGACATGGTAAGTATTGCAAGGTCTGGTCTTAGAGTGGCTCTGGTAAGCTTAAGTTTTTTTGCTATATTTTCACTAGTTATTGGCTCATTGGCTTTTACAATTTCTATGATCTTTTCTTGTCTTTCAGTTAATTGAATTTGAATCACATCCCTTCAACTGGGAAATAGATCGAGTAGCTGGGATTATTTAACTAGCTTGGATAAATCGCAAATGAGCAGCATGGTATTAGATATTTTTCCTAATAGGCTAAGCCTGTTTTCTCTGATAGCCTCATCATCCACCATTACCATCACATGGTCGAAGAAATCATCTACTGGTTCCTTTAGGGCTATGAACTGCTCCAAGGCCTTGTCATATTCCTTCTTATCTAGGTGATTTAATACCTTCTCTTCTATATCGTTGAAGGCATCGAATAGCTTGATTTCAGCATCTTCCACCAGTAAATCCCTCTTGACCTCAGTGGAACTTGCCTTTTCAGCTAGATTGGTAACCCTATTAAAGGTAGATAGAACCTCTTCCAATCCATGCTCTTCAAAATACTCATGTAATTTGTTAGCCCTTGTCATTAAGTCATAAATATTATCGATTCCTGTACTTATTACACCATCAATTATATCATATCTAATTCCCATTTCGCTGAATAAATTTTTGATTCTTCCCTTGAAAAATCCAATTATGTTGTCCTTAACCTGGTCGTAATCAAATACCAGGCCTAATTCCTCTACATAGATATAGAGGGCAGAATCTATCAATTCCTCCAGATTAAGATTTAGCCTTCTATCCAATATGATGTTAATAATCCCTAGGGCTTGCCTTCTCAATCCATATGGGTCTTGGGAACCTGTTGGTTCTATTCCAATGGCAAAACAGCCACTGATGGTATCCAGTTTATCAGCAATACTTAAAATGGACCCAGCTGTAGTAGTGGGAAGTTCGTCTCCTGAAAATCTAGGTAGATACTGTTCGTATATGGCAGTACTTACTATTTCATTTTCTCCAGACCGCTTAGCATATTCCATGCCCATTCTACCCTGTAGTTCGGTAAATTCATCTACCATCTTGGTCACTAAATCCGCCTTAGATAGATATGCAGCCCTTAAGACATTGTTCTTAGTTTCCTCTCCTACCTCCAGATAATCGCCAATCTTCTTGGCTAACTTACCTATTCTAACAGTCTTGTCGTATAAAGTCCCCAGTTTTTCCTGGAAAACTATATTCTTCAATGGTTCAACATAATCTTCAATGGGCCTTTTAATGTCCTCATGGTAGAAGAATTTAGCATCTTCTAATCTGGCCTCTAATACCTTTTCATTTCCCTTTATAACCACATCTAGATGTTGGTCGTCTCCATTTCTTACTGTAACAAAATAAGGCATTAGAACTCCATTGTCATTTACTATTGGGAAATATCTTAGGTGTTCCTTCATAGGAGTAATAACCACATCGTCGGGTAGGTTTAGATATTCTTCCTTTATCCTTCCTATTATAGGAGTAGGATATTCTACAATATATGTTACCTCATCTAATAAAGCCTGGTCGACTAAGATATTTCCTCCCTTCTCCTTGGCCAGTTTTTCAGAGTCGTATTTTATTATCTCTCTTCTCCTGTTTTGATCTACCAATACATAATTTTCCTCTAGCTTATCCAGATATTCCTCTACATTCTTAATTTCAATTTCCTTGTTTCCCAAAAATCTATGGCCCTTGGTAGTCCTTCCTACTCTAATTCCTTCCAAGTCAAAGGGAACTATTTCATCATTTAAGATGGAAACTATCCAGCGGATAGGTCTAGCAAATCTTATGTTTTTCCCTCCCCATTTCATGGACTTAGGAAATACAATTCCCTTAATTACATCGGCCATATTTTCGGATAAGATGGTTGAAGTATCCTTACCTTCCTTTACCACCTTGGCATAGATATACTCCTCACCATTATAGTCCTTTATGCTTATGTCCTCCAATCCAACTCCTTGGCCTCGCATAAATCCTTCCAAGGCTTTAGTTGGATTGCCTTCCTCATCGTATGCAATCCTTTTTGCAGGTCCTTTTACCATTTCTTCAATGGTATCCTGCCCCTGGCTTAAATCATCTATAATCATTGTCAACCTTCTAGGAGTGGCATAGGTCGTAATTTGGCCAAAGCCAATTCTTTCCTCAGCTAACATCTTCTCACAGTTTTCTTTTAACTGCTTTAAAGCTCCATTTATAAATCTTGCTGGCAGTTCCTCTACTCCTATTTCTAGTAGATATCTATTAGACATTTAGAACCCCTCCTTCATAAGAGGAAACTTAAGCTTTTCCCTTTGCTCTATGTATTTAGTTGCAACCAGTTTTGCTAAATTCCTAACCCTAGCTATATAATGGGTTCTTTCCGTTACGCTTATAGCCCCTCTTGCATCTAATACATTGAAAACATGGGAACATTTTAGTACATAATCATAGCTTGGAAGTACTAAACCTTCTTCTATTACCCTTTCAGCCTCTCCTTCATACATATTAAAAAACTGCTTTAACTTATCAATATCGGCCTTTTCAAAACTATATACGGAATGTTCATATTCAGCATTTTTAAATATATCTCCATAAGTTATATCCTTATTCCATTTGATTTGGAATACATTGTCTACATCTTGCAGGTACATAGCAATCCTCTCCAAACCATAGGTTAATTCTGCCGATTCCAATTGGCAGTTTATACTTCCCACCTGTTGGAAATAGGTAAACTGGGTTATCTCCATTCCGTCTAACCATACTTCCCAACCTAAACCCCAAGCACCTAAAGTTGGAGCCTCCCAATCATCTTCTACAAATCTTATATCGTGTTTCAATGGGTCAATTCCTATGGCCCTCAAGCTATCTAAATACATATCTTGTACATCTTCTGGCGAAGGTTTTAAAATAACTTGCAGCTGGTGATGTTGATAAACCCTATTGGGATTCTCTCCGTATCTAGCATCTGCTGGCCTTCTAGATGGTTCTATATAAACTACCTTCCAGGGTTCTGGTCCTAAAGCCCTTAAAAAGGTATGGGGACTCATAGTTCCAGCACCGACTTCCACATCATAAGGTTCTAATACAATACAGCCTCTATTACCCCAAAATTCCAGTAATTTCAGCATTAAGTCCTGAAAATACATCAGATAGACCTCCTTATTTGCATATTAAAAAGAACAAAACCTTTACATCCCATAGGGACGAAAGGTTACTTCCGCTTACCTTCTTCCTTGCTGCATATCTATAAAACTCCTTATACAGATACTAATTTAGCAAAAAAAAGTATACTTGTCAATATAATTGACCTAATTGGCCTAATGGTCTTCATCATTCTCCTTACTTGGATGAAGGTTTTTTGTCACCATTTCGTTTACATTAATGACATCTCCATCTTCCTTTTGGACTTCAATAGTACATTTAGAGATTATTGCGCTTCCTAAACCTATCAAAGCCAAAGGAACGGATATTATACTTCCCAAGGCTGCTGCCGTTACCGGGATGTTCATTAAGATTTCTCCATCCTTTTTAACTGTAATCTTGGTAACATTCCCCTTTCTTAATAACTCCTTAACCTTATCTATAAGCTGTTGACCCTTATCAGCCACATCGTCCGACCATGAGGATCTACTTTTTTCAATTAATATTATGGCATCTACTACATCGCCGTTAGCCTTTTCTAAGGCTTCTTTAGCTTCAGCATAACTGACTCCTGTCCTCTCTACTATCAAATCCACATTTTCTAAGGATATATCCATTCTAATCGCCTCCGGAAAAATTTATAGATTCCAATATTTTTAAAGAATTAAACTGTTTCCTATCAGTTTTGTTTAATATGTATTTTACCAATAAATCGTGTAATTTAAACATGATATCTTTAGGAATTTTTAGAGAATCCAATTTATCTAATGGCGTATATAATAGTATATTCATAGCCCTACGCATTGATTCATCCATACTTATAGAGTAGGGGTCTTTAACAAAACAATTGGGGCAGACCAATCCACCCTTATCGATGCTGAATTTAAAATGGGAAATTTTTTTTCTGCCACAAATTGTGCAGTTTTCGATTTCAGGCTTATAGCCTAAAAAGGAGATAAATTTCAATTCATAGGAGATTATGAATTTATAAAAATTACCATTAATAGTAGAAAGGACTTTTAATCCCTTTATCAACAACAAAAATATCCTTTCATTTTCCTCTTCCTCCAATAGGGATAGCTCCACCAACTCCAATAGGTAAGAACCATACATCATTTTGTAGATATTCTCCCTTATATTATAGAAGGAATCGATTATATCTGCCTGATTGATATAAAAGAAGTTCCTTCCCTTATACAGCTGGTAGTCATTATAGGAAAAGGGTTGGGTATTGGCTAATAATTTGCTCTTGGGCCGATAAGCTCCCCTAGCTAAAGCATGGACTTTTCCATATTTTCTGGTAAAAAGAGTCAATATCTTGCTGGTTTCCTTAAATCTATATTCCTTTAAGACTATACCTTCCGTTTTAACATGCATATGGTCTACCCTTCCTATCTATATCCAAAATGTTTTACCTTGGATTCCCTTTCTCTCCAATTTTTCTCTACCTTCACCCATAATTGTAAATTTACCCTGCTTCCCAATAGCCTTTCAATATCCAACCTTGAACTTTGACCAATTGCTTTAAGCATCCTTCCAGCTTTTCCGATTACTATGCCCTTATGGGATTCCTTTTCACAGTATATAGTGGCAAAAACGTCTATTAAATCCTTATCCTCCCTAGTCCTTACTTCTTCCACCTCTACAAATATACCGTGGGGAACCTCCTCCTGTAAATTCTCCAAGGCCTTCTCCCTAATCAGTTCTGCTATTATAAACCTTTCTGGTTGGTCGGTAATCATGTCCTCTGGGAAGTATTGTGGACCTTCTGGTAAAAGTTCTTTGATGGCCTCTAAATATAAGTCTATGTTGGTCCCATTTATGGCGGATATTGGAATTATAGTATGGAAGATATCCATCTCCTGATATTTTAGAATAAGCTTATCTACATCCTCTTTATTTATAGTATCGATTTTGTTTATCAGAAGTATTATGGGAGTTTTTACAGTTTTCAATTCCTCTATGATATAGGAATCTAGTTTGCCCGTTTCAAAGCTTGAATCTACCATGAAGGTAATAATGTCCACTTCTTCCAAGGTCTCCTTGGATACCTTTAACATATACTCTCCCAACTTGTTCTTAGGCATTTGTATGCCAGGAGTATCTAAAAATACTATTTGGCAATCTTCTTCCGTATAAACTAATTGAATCTTATTTCTGGTAGTTTGGGGTTTATCGGATATGATGGAAATCTTCTCTCCAATTACCTTATTTAAAAGGGTAGACTTTCCAACATTCGGCCTTCCAATCACTGTAACGAAACCAGATCTATACATACAATCACTCCTACTTCTTATTATCTAAGTCCTCTGGACCAAAACTATGGGGAAGTAATTCCTCTAATTTATATTCCCTATAATCATCTACTGAATTAGCAACTATGATGGTTGCATCCTTTCCAAACTCCCTTATTACCTGCCTACATACTCCACAGGGATAGGTAAAGTCTGAATCTCCAACAACTGCTATGGCCTTAATCTTTCTATCCCCTTCCGATACAGCTTTAAAAATTGCTGTCCTTTCTGCACAAAGAGTGGGCGAATAGGAGGATATTTCTATATTGCAGCCTGTATAAATTTTCCCATCCTCCGTTAACAAACAGGCTCCTACCCTAAATTTAGAATAGGGCACATATGCTTTTTCCCTGGCTTCCAAAGCCTTTTCAATCAAGAGCTTCTTATCCATTTTACCACCTCAAATCCATTATTCGATGATTAAATCTGGGTCGGTATTCACTACTTGAATCCATGTTACCCCAGGATTTAAAATGATCTCCTTCCCTGAATCATCGTAAAAGTAGGTTTTACTATTCCTAGACTTTTTCACCCATTTGATGTCTATTCCCTTTCCGTTTGTAATGTATTTACCCTTTCCTTCCCCTACTATATCTATAGCTAGCCTGCCTTCCTTATCTATAACTCTAGTTTTTGCTTCTTGGATAATAATATTCTTGGCTACAATTGGCTCATTATCCCATTCATCTATGTGTCTTTCTCCATCCTTCTCCCGATAATATACCTTGTCTTCAGGCTTATAGATGTACTTAGTATTATTGTTCTTAAAATAGGCTATTTCAACCCTTTCTGCCTTAAAGCCATCTAAATCCACATCTTCCTCATTAAATTTAAATCCTATGTAGTCTCCACTTTCTTTATATCCCCTTTCCAATTGGGTTTTTCTAATTACTTCCATGCTGGTATAGGTGTTATGGGGCGCCTTTTTACCAACCTCCCTATTTTTCCACAGAACCTTATTGGAAGAAGATAATCCATCTATATCAGCAATTTTAAGCTCCTTTATATCCCTTTTGGCTTCAGGGCTTCCACCTACCCTTACATATACGGGATCATATTCCAGTAGAGCGCTTACAAAGTAAGGCCTAGATGACCTGATGGGTCCAATGGATTCTGGGTCATTGATTAGAAATATGGCCATATATCTAGTATAAGGGGCCTCAACTAAAAATTCGTATACTATTTCGGCCTTAGATAAGCCAGCCTGCCATCTTGCCCTAGGATGATTATCATACATAACAGCTACAGGCCTTCTATTTACCCTATCCTTAGCTGCATATAAGCCACTTAAGGGAGAAGGTATGCCCTCCTTTTTAGCGGGCTCTTCTACTATGGTTTCTTCAACAACCTCCTCCTTAGCTTCCTCTATTATTTCATCCTCTATCTGTCTTACATCCTCCTTTTTGCAGCTGGATAATAGGAGAATAATAAAGATTGTTATGATAGTTAATAGTATGTGTCTTTTTTTACCCTTCATATTCTACTACCTCACTATCCGATTATTTGGAATACCAATATACCTACTAAAACACCTAATAATCCACCTAACACTACCTCCATAATACTGTGAATTCTTCCTTCCACCCTACTTTCCCCTACCAGAAAGGCCAACATAAAGGAAAGGGTGGAAATCAACATATTATGGGCCATAAAGGCTATTATGGTGGCTATACAAAATGAAACTGCTGCATGTCCACTAACACTGCCCCCTTGAAAAGGAGTGCCTCTGCCCTTGTAATAGAGGGTCTTTAAGGCAATAGTAAATACTATCACAAGCACCAAGGCAATAAAAGTCAAATGGATGGGGGAATTTTTTATTTTGTATAAGACCAAATTGGTTAGGGGATTTAGCCTATCGAAAAATAATAGATAGCCTACCACCATGGAATTGATGGCGGCAATTAACACCCCTCCTGCTGCAATATCCTTAGCTAATCTTGCTAGGGGATGAAATTCTGCAGTAATTAAATCTATTGACCTTTCTATGGCTGTATTTATCATCTCCGCTACCAGCACCAAAGCTATGGCAAAGAACAGCATAATGAGTTCCAACCTTGAAAAGTCAAAAAAGAGGCTCAATATGAGAACAAGGCTGGCAATGATAAAATGGAACTTCATATTTTTTTCAGTTTTAAGAGCATGTATTATCCCAGTTACAGCATGGTTAAAACTCTCTATCAAATTTCTTGACTTCATGTGATATTAAACTTCCCTTCCATTTTTAAATATCTTAAGCCTTCTCATTATTTCCTTTTCCTTGGACCGCATAAGCCTTTTTTCCCCTTCATCCAAATGGTCATAGCCTAACAAATGCAGGGTACTATGGACGGTTAAATAGGCTATTTCCCTTATGAAGGAATGGCCGTATTCTATGGATTGGGCTAAGGCTTTTTCAGCAGATATTACTATATCCCCCAGCATCCTTACCGGAAATAGGCTAGCTTCTTCATATAGGGGAAAGGATAGTACATCGGTTTCCCTATCCATATTTCTATACTCCCTATTTAATTCCCTAATCAGCTGGTTATCCACAAAACTTATACTTACCTCAAAATTTAAAGGCTTTCCTTCGAATATTAGGGTTTCCTCTATAGCTTTTTTAACCGTATCCAATATTTCCTTATCCAGTTCCACCTTGTCCTGCCTGTTATCTATATAAAATTTCATAGTCTATGCCTTCCCTTCCTCCTTGGCTAAATTTGAGTTGGGATATTCTATCCTTTCATGGAAGATACCCATCATTACAGCTGAAAAAGCTTTCTTGATATCCTTTAAGTTCTTTAAAGATAGGCCGCATTCATCTAACTGCCCATCTTCTAACTTTCCATTAATAATGTTTGTAATCATCTCTTCTATATTTTTGCTGGTAGGCTCCTTAATGGACCTAACTGCAGCTTCCGTAGAATCTGCCAGCATGACAATAGCAGCTTCCTTAGTCTGGGGTTTGGGCCCATCATACCTAAAATCCTCTATCTTGACATCCGCTTGGCCATTTTGCTTAGCCTTATGGTAAAAATAAGATACGGCAGTATCTCCATGATGTTGGGCAATTATGTCTATTATTTCCTTTGGCAGTTTGTTTTTCTTGCCTAAGGTTATTCCATCTTTTACATGGCTGGTTATAATCATGGTACTCATGTTAGGAGTTAGCTTATCGTGGGGATTATCTGTGCCTATCTGGTTTTCCTTAAAGAAATAAGGTCTTGTAAGCTTGCCTATATCATGATAATAGGCCCCTACTCGGGCAATCAACGGGTCTGCCCCTATTACTTCTGCCGCCCTTTCGCTTAGGTTGCCAACAATTATGCTGTGATGATAAGTACCAGGTGCTTCTACCAACAACCTCTTTAAGAGGGGCTGATTGGGGTTGGACAATTCCATCAGCTTCAAGGGGGTCAGTATCTTAAAGACATTTTCCCAAATGGGCAGGGTTCCAATGGCTAGGATTCCACAGAATAGTCCATTGGTTAAGCCATAGCCACTCCTTATGAGTATTTCCATAAACCCTAAATTCTTAATCAATCCAAAGGACAATATTACCAATATATTGCTAATCCCTATTAGAAGACCATGTATAAATATGTTATACCTTTGCTGGGGCCTTGTTGCTAAGAAGGCTCCTATGCTACCAGCTATCAAGTACATAGTCATGAGGGTATCGTCTAGTCTTAATATAAAGCTTAAAAGAAATACCATAAATATATTGACTATAATGGCAAGTCTTACATCTAGTAAAATGGCAATTAATAGGGCAACAGCTGAAACCGGCATTATATAGGGGGAGATATTATACATTCCCTGGGAAATTAATAGTATTGCCGTTATTATAATCAACATAACGGGAAATCTATTGTCCCCGATTATATTTAGATTAAAATTATATATATGCCCTAGGATTAAGACTTGGAATAGGATTATAAGAATAAGAACTCCTAAAACAGTCCTACTATCGTAGCCTTCTTTTTCCCTTAAGAGGCCTGACTCCTTAATCAACTCTAAGGCATTTGAGTCTATTATGTCCCCTTTTCTTACTATTATCTGATGTTCCTTTATGATTACCGGTTCAACCTTCTCCACTTCCTCATCTATTCTACGCTGGGTTAGTTCCTCATCTATGAATTCATTGGGTTGGATGGTATTGTTTATAAGGGAGACCCCCAACTCCCTCTTGTTTTCATCTAAGTCCAAGGTTTCAAAAATCTTCTTTACATTTTCCTTTTCATATTCCAAATCCTCTTCCTTTATGCCTGCCCCCATAATCTGGTTTATGATGTCATTCAATATATATTCAAAATTATTTAATTCCTCTTCTTCCATCCTCAATACCGTCTGATATTCATTTCTTGAAAGTGGAATTCTGGAATCCTCTATCAAAAGCTCAATCTTCATTGAAGTGGTCATGCTGTCATCTTCTTTTAATTCCCTTACACTATCGAAAAACTCCTTCAATATACTCTTCATATTCATCTGTATTGAAGGGCTTATCCTATATCTAGGCTGCACCCGATTGGCAGCCTCCCTCTTCAACCTTTCAGTAGCCTGCTTGTCCACAATATCCTTAGTGGCTCTTATCTCAAGGGGTGCCCTATCTCCTATCTTTACGTTGATCTTCTCTGTTTCTACCTTTTGGATGGTCATAAAAAAGAGGACTACTGTAAAGATGAATATTAAAATTCCATTTATATATAATTTATTTCTACTCACATCCAAGAGCGTATTCCTCTTGGATGGGCTCTTTAAGGCCTTTTTCTTCCCCTTCACTTAGAGCTCCCCCTTAATCACTTTTTTCCTTCTTCATGGCGTTCATAGGCTGCAATTATCTTCTGAACTAATGGATGTCTGACAATATCTCGCTTGGTTAGATATACAAAGTCTATACCCTCTATGTCGGATAGGATGGATTTTACCGTAACCAGGCCTGAAGTCCTGTTTTTAGACAGGTCTATCTGGGTTATATCCCCAGTTATTATGGCTTTTGAACCAAAACCCAAGCGGGTTAAAAACATCTTCATCTGTTCATTAGTGGTATTTTGAGCCTCATCCAATATTACATAAGAAGAATCCAAGGTCCTCCCCCTCATGTAGGCCAGAGGGGCTACCTCTATTAGATTCTTTTCCATCAACTTCATATAGCTTTCTCCACCTAATATATCGAATAAAGCATCATAGATAGGCCTTAAGTAGGGATCCACCTTGTCTTGTAAATCTCCAGGCAAAAAACCCAAACTTTCCCCAGCTTCTACAGCAGGCCTGGTTAAGACTATCCTATTTACCTCCTTATTTTTGAAGGCACTTACAGCCATGGCCATGGCTAAATAAGTTTTTCCCGTACCTGCTGGCCCTATTCCAAATACTATGTCATTCTTTTTGATGCTATCTATATATCTTTTTTGCCCTAAAGTTTTAGGCTTTATAGTCTTACCTGAAGCTGTGATGCAAACCACATCGTTTAATAAGTCCTTAATGCCTTCTTCCTTTCCTTCAAGTATCAGCTGTATGGTATACCTTAACTCCTGCTTGGATAGCCTTTTTTGTACCTTTATAATATCTATTAATCTATATATTAATCTTTCGCCTAGTTCAGCCAAAAATCCTTCTCCTCTAACTACAATATTTCCATTTCTTAATGATAGGTCAACACCTAATTCCTTCTTGATTAACTTGGCATTTTCGTCCAGCTGCCCGAATATTTGGGGTATTAACTGATTATCCTCTATATAGATTTGTCTTTCCTCTAATGCTTTTCCCAAAATCTCATTTCCTCCTTTTAGTTACCATAGATAATTTGTTTTTTTCCAATATCTTCGATGACTTCAAATGTTACATAGGTAGATAGTATGTCATCTTTAAGATAGTATTTAACATCCTTAGATTGGATTTGTATATCCTTTGGCAATTGTTTGTTTAACTCTTCCACAGCCCTAATATGGCTGGCCTGCTTTAAAAAATCTATATTCTGTTTAATCTCCTTTATTTCCACTTCCTTGTATTGATGGACAAATATCTTAATCGGAAGGTCAATATCAAGATTAAAGGGCTTTACCTCCTCTACTTCCTCTATATAGTCTTTGAAGGGAATTTCCCCTTTAAAAAATTGGACTCCCTTGTCGCCAATCTTAAATTCCCGCCTAGTATAGGTCCTACCTGTCTCTTCTTTTATGGTCTTTATTGTGGGTTCATCTATCCTATGGCTATAGATAGTCTTGGCTAAGACTTCTCCTTCTGCATGGACTAGAATCTGTTTTTGAGAGTGTTCATCTAGTATAACTCCAGTTATTAGTATGTCCCCTTCCTTTACCACATCCCCCTTCCTTACTACCGCCCTTCCATTCCTAGCTATTGCCTTTAAAATTACCCCTTTTTTAGTAGCCACTATATTACAGGGTACATCCCTATTTATCCTCTCAGGTGGTAGGTCCTGCTCCTTCATCTCGATTAAGAGCTTTGTCCCTTTAATATCAACGGATAAAAATGAAAGATTATCGAATTCATTTAAGAGTAGATATTTTATATAATCCTTATCTATTTTATATTTTATTATACCACGTTTTATCTCCTCTTTTTCTAAAATTTTAATAATCTCTTCAGTTTTTACCCTTTCATTCCCTACTATTTCAATGTTCCATATTAAAGAGGATAAAAAAAATATTATTCCCAAAAACAAAATAAATCCAAAGCCCAGCATTTTTCTAGCTTTTAATCTATAAAATAGAAAGGGCAATCCTTTTTTATCGATTATTTCCACCCTACAGCCTACCCTTCTTACTATTCCCTTTAGGGCCTTAAAGCCTTCAATGGTTGCTTTCATCTGAAGTACGGTATAGCTTTCTCTACTAATATCCCATAGATAGATGTCGTTAGTTGCTGCTAAATTTAAGAATCTTTCTAAAGTTAATCCTTCCACCCTAATAATAACATATCCCTTAAAAAAATACCAAATCTTCATAACGCCCATAATAACACCCCTCAAGAGTAGATCTCAATTTTTTCAATATTCCCTTTTACTATGATCTCTTCTGAAAGTATTGTTTTTAATTCTAGATTCGTTCCACATATCTTTATCAACCCTATGCTAGAATTGACTCTAAGGGTTTCCTGGGTGTATTCCACAATCCCCTTATGGTTGGAGATATTAACTTGGATGTTGCCAACAACTACAATCTTGGGCAAATCCATGACCACATCTTTGGGAAGCTCTAAGATTTCTGAAATATTGTATTTAAAATTTTCCATTCTACCCTTCATAATAATCCTCCTCTTAATAACTTATGCTGCAGGAAAAAGGAGTATTACAGGGAGAAAGAAAAAAG
>JAAYEU010000064.1 GCA_012728595.1 Tissierellia bacterium | reverse complement strand
TATACCAGAGGGGACTCCCCCGTATCAACAGGCTTTCGCGGCATAAACGCTTATATTTTTCAAGGTACAAAATTTTATTTCTAAAAACTGCAAAATATTTTACCGCCGAGGTAATTTACACACTATTTTGGACTTGACTAATAAAATACCTATAAATAAGTTTTAAATAGATATTATAGCCTATTTCGTGATTTAATACTTGACTATAAAATGTTTTATGAATAACATATTGAGGTGATTCTGCGTTATGTAAAAAAGGTTGAATGAGGGGATAAGTTAAATTCTCTAAACTTGAATTCAATCAACTTTTTGTAAAAAATCCCTGAGTAGTTTGTGATTCCAGACTTGGGCTTCAATATAAGGAAAAAAATCAGCAGGAAGTTTTCCCCACCAGCCTTCAACAGGTTCTCCCTTTTCCTTGATTATTGAAAGGATTTCGGATAGCAAAAATACTTTTCCATGGTATTCTGATTGATAATACTCTGAAGATTTATCTCGACCTAATTGATATGAAAACATACTGTCTATATAGGTAAAACTCACGTCCTCTTCTTTAAAACAAGAAATTGGTATTTGGATTTTAGCTAGTTGTTCATCTGGCACAACTTTCTCTAGTAGTTCACATCTTCCCACAACCATATAAATGGGGTATTTTTCTTGAGGACACCCTCCTTTTAATATAAATTCTTGCCGTAACCACTCTTCTATTTCCTTTCTCGCTCGTATGTACCAGACTGGATTACTAAAACGACCCCATATTGCATCATCAACATATAATTCTTTCATTATTTGGATTGCTTCCGTTTCTTGTAATGCAGATAAACTTCTAAAAGGAATAGTTCCAGCCTTGTAGTAATAGGTTAAATATTTAATCATGAATATATCCCCCTAATTATTAACCAAGAACTAATAATATCCTTAACTATCATGTCATATAAGGTTTGCATTTACGATCCACGTCCTATTACAGGATGTGGCTTATGCCGGGGTACCCTTTGAATGATTAATACATCTAATACTTTTCTCCTTCTCATCAAGGATTCCTCCTATTTATAATAAACTGTTCCGTATTAATCTACTTATGTGTAGTATCTATATGACAACGCCCATAACTCCAGTTTTATGAACATTCTCATATTAGACATAATAAGCTTTTTACTCACTAGGTCTATAATCCTACTTAATGGTTTTTGTAATCTATTGAATCCTATAATAAAAATTGTTCTGTTGGTTACTCTATTCCATGTCAGATGTATTTTATTTATGTTTATGATATATCTTTATTTTTATAGTATGCAGCCGCAATAAAGCAAATTATACTCGGCAATAGGAACACCAGGCTTCTGCCAATTACAAAAACATAAAAGGGTTCAGAAGTGATTGAATTACTGTATTTATAATAATCCGCCCATAAACGAATAATAAATCCTATTAATAAAAGAATACCTAAAAGGCTCAAAAACCTATTTGTTTTTAAAAATTGCTTCATAGCTATACCTCTCATCCTATTTCTTTTAATATATTGTCCTGGATATACAAAGAATTTTTGTTTCACACAATATGGGTTATGCCACATATACATCCTAAGATATTACCCCCAATATACAATAATCAATTATTAAATGATATTAACAACTTCAAATAAATGGTGGGATTTTAATGTAATAAAGTTTATAAACTCTTCCACATTTAAAGATAATAAATCCTTCTTTTGTAAAACAGTAATTTTTTTATTCCAAATTAAGATAAAAAGGTCCTCTGTGATGAAAATTCTTTCTATTTGACTATAGTCAATTATAACATTTCCTACTAGTTGTACTTTATCATTAGTAAAGGTAACTTTACCAGTAGGATTTTTTTCATATTCCCTAAATAACTGTATTGCAGCTTTATCAAATGGTGTTAGCTTTACCTTTTTTGATTTTACTCCATACTTAATATTTAATATTCCAATACCAACTGTAAATGCTCCTACTAGTAATGGTATTAGCATTTCCTTAGGTTCCATCAGTGAAGGAATTAATAAAAATAAACCTAGAAGCAGCAAGACTATACCATACACCTTATATCTACTACGTCGCTTTTCCAATACTTGTTCAGGGGC
>JAAYEU010000063.1 GCA_012728595.1 Tissierellia bacterium | reverse complement strand
TTCTTCTTGAGGTTATTCCCGATTGAGCAATATATTTTTGTAGTCTCATTAACTTAAACCTCCTTTTCATACTATATCCATTTTAGCTAATGAACTCAGTTTTGTAAAACAATTTCTACCCTTCATTAAAATACCAAAAAAGAAAAGCCCATAGGCTTTAATTGTTTCTTATCCTTCGTATTAGTCTCTTAATAACTGATAGTTGATCAACTTCCTCTTTAGCAATTATACTACCTTTATGAATAATTTGTCCATCTAAATAAACCGTTATATCACCAAGTTTTTCACCTTTATTTATTGGAGCTTCTAAGTATTCTGGTAGATTAATATTTATTTTTACTCTATCCAGTTCATCTTCTTTTAATGGGTAATAAAAGCTTTCCTTGGCCACAGCATGTAAAAGTTCCTTTTCTCCATTTTGTATAGCTATGTTTTTTATAAATTGTCCTTCTTCATATATTACATAATTTTTAAAGTTTTCAAAACCATAATCCATCAGCTTATAACAATCTTTAAACCAATCTCTATCGTTCAATACTATTGCTATTAATTGGGTATCAGCTCTTGTAGCGCTTGTAACCAAACACCTACCTGCCCTCATGGTATAGCCTGTCTTTACTCCATCTCCCCCTTCATATTCCCATAAAGTTTTATTCTTATTATAGAAGATATTGTTTTTATCCCTATTAGCATACCAAACTTTAGTACTTACTATGTCCTGAAATTTATCTATCTTAAGGGCCTCTGCTGTTATCAGGGCTAAATCATAAGCAGTTGTAAAGTGATTATCTGCATGTAATCCATGGGGGTTCACAAAATTTGTATTTATGGCACCGATATCCTTAGCTTTTTCGTTCATCATTTTAATGAAAGTTTGTGAATCTCCCCCTATATGATTTGCAATTGCAACTGCAGAATCATTTCCTGATCTAAGCATTAATCCATATAGTAAATCCTCTAAGGATAATACTTCTCCATCCCTTAAATATATACTTGAACCTTCAATACCAACAGCCTCTTGATCCACAGTAACTAAACTACTTAAATCCCCTTTTTCCAAGGCTACTAAAGCAGTCATTATCTTAGTGGTGCTGGCCATAGGAAGTTTTATATGGGGATTATAGCTGAATAAAACTCGCTGTGAATGTTTATCAATTAATATGGCGCTTTGCGCATTTATATTTGGTTTTTCAGCACAAACACTCGTTCCCACAAGCAACAAAATTAATATTGTTAAAAATCTCAATTTACGCCACAAAAGTTATACCTCCTCCTATATAAAACTAATAGAAGCAGATAAACTCTGCTTCCTAAGATGGATTCTGTATCTCCTTTAATCTATCTACTTCACTCTTATGTTCTTTGTCTTTCTTTATGGAAGTCTGAATATTGTCTGCTAATTTGTTTATAAAGTCGAACAAGCTAGTTAAGGCTGTGTTACCCTCATCTACAGTCAATAATTTGATCTGACCATTGCCAGCCACTATAAAACCTACTGGCTGTACAGAAACCCCAGCTCCACTTCCCCCACCAAAAGGCAACTTTGTTCCCTGGGATTCATGCTCAGATGAACGATTATTCTTATTAAACTCACTGCCTCCAGATGCAAATCCAAATGATATTTTAGATACAGGTATGATGACTAATCCATCCGGTGATTGAACAGGATCTCCAACAATAGTATTAACATCTACCATCTCTTTTAAACTATTCATTGTAGTTTTCATTAATCCTTCTATAGGATGCTCTGTCAAGTTTTTCACCACCTCTATTTGATTTTAACATCCAAATCCATACAGTTATAATATAAACCATTCT
Organism: Tissierellia bacterium; assembly: GCA_012728595.1. GTDB lineage: Bacteria > Bacillota > Clostridia > Tissierellales > Tepidimicrobiaceae > Tepidimicrobium. Next base: position 46,962 of record JAAYEU010000063.1, on the reverse strand, counting down.
AATTTTTATTATGCAATTAAATTGGATATCCAATTGATTTTCTTTAAAAACTGGAATTACATTATAATTTAACCTTTTTACATCCTTTTTATTTAATAGATAGCTAAAAAGTAAACTTTTAATAAACCAAAGAAAGCCAACCGTTACTCCAACATAATATGCATCTTCAAAACCAATCCTAGTTTCCAAATTAATACTATCTATAACAAGCTTATCCCAAATAGCTTCTAAAAAAAATCTATAGTCTTCATCCCTTTTTAGCGATTTTATTCTACCTAGTAAGCCTGTCTTATGCTTTCGTCTACGTTTTTCCTCATCAAAAGGATAGATTTCGGGTTTAATTAACCCAAATAGATAGGAGGTGACAATTTTAAGGCGATTCTGTTCCATTCCATATTTAAAATCGATAATAAATTTTATAGGCATAATCAATAATATAATTAAAATTACAGGCAGAACAGCTAATAAATATTTCATCCCTTCACCCCATTTAGAATGTAGCAATCTTTATTTTTCCCATAATAGAACTTAATGATTCATTTTTATCATAAATTTCCAGTATAATTCAAAAATTTTATACAAAAAAAACTTGTGAGAAAATTAATTCTCCAAGTTCTCAAATTCATCATCTAGTTCAATGTCTAATAAAGGAGGTAACTCATCTATATCTTTTAACCCAAAATACCTTAAAAACTCCTTAGTAGTTCCATATAGTATTGGTCGACCAGTTTTCTCTAGCCTACCCTTTTCTTCTATTAATTTCTTATTTAATAATGTTTCCAAAGCCTTATCACATCTTACTCCTCTAATAGCTTCGATTTCGGCTTTGGTAACTGGTTGTTTGTATGCAATTATGGAAAGGGTTTCTAAGGCTGCATTGGAAAGGCTTTTATTATCCTTATTTTGAGATAATTTACTTATCCAAGGATAAAATTCTGGCCTAGTAGATAACTGATATGTATCCTCCACTTGAACTATTTTTAATCCCCTTAGATTGTAATCAAATTCATCCATCATTTCTTTTAATACATCTTTTATTAGGCTTATATCTAGCTCAACTATCTGTGAAATATCTTTTAAGGATAGAGGATCCCCCCAAACGAATAATAAAGCTTCGATTATGGCTTTTAATTCTCTTCTGTCCACTTATAATACACCCTCTTCATCAGTTTTGATTATTACAATGTCATCAAAATTATTTTTTTGATATATTTTAATATATTTAGTTTTGATTAGCTCAAGCAAAGATAGAAAGCAGACCACTATCTCTTTTCTATTGAAAGTTTTTCCCAATATTTGGCTAAACTTAATTTTTTTATTTGAAGCCAGCATCTTTTTTATTTTTTTCATTGAATCCTCAAGTGTATATTCTTCTCTTTCTATTTCACTTAATACGATTGGATCGCTGACCTTATATCTTCTCTTCACTATATTGTTTATAGCCTTAACAAGATCGGTAAGCTCCATTTGTTCAAGGCTAATTTCTTTGTCTGTAAAAGGAGTCAAATCTTCTTGGGGTTTATAATAAACCTTATTTTGTATGTTCTCAAGCTGCCTAAAGGTCACCGTAACTTCCTTATACTTCTTATATTCAACTAACTTTTTTACCAATTCCAATCTTGGATCTCCTTCATCTTCAGTATCATCTTCAGACTTTTCTTTCTTTGGTTGAGGTAGCAGCAATTTAGACTTAATTTCAAGTAGCGTTGAAGCCATTATTAAAAAATCACTAGTTACCTCTAAATCTAATTCCTCCATTTTAGAGAGATAAGCTAGATATTGTTCTGTAATCTCATTTATAGGTATATCATAGATATCAATCTTTGCTTTCTCTATTAGATGTAATAGAAGGTCCATGGGGCCTTCAAAGCTTTCCAGCACAATTTTGTATTCCATAATCCACTCCTGTTAAATAATGATTTTAGTTAATATATCCATACTGATGTAGATTAACGGGCTAAGAATCTTGTCAATCGTATCGGTTATAATTAACACTATTAAAATTATATATAGATATCTTTCGTATTTGTAGAATAGATACTCAAATTTAGTAGGTAGTAAACTAGCTAATATTTTTGAACCATCTAAAGGAGGAAAGGGTAATAAATTAAAGACCCCCAACATTATATTATACCATAAAGCAACGATTAAAATATTTAACAAAATATAGTTGCTTACAATATCTTCCGATAATATATATCCAATTACTATAGCCAGAAAAAAGTTTGATAATGGTCCAGCTAAAGATACTAATATTGTGCCTCTCTTTCTATTTTTAAAATTGATAGAATTTATAGGTACAGGCTTGGCCCATCCAAACCTAAAAAGCAGCAAAAATATAAAACCTGCTAAATCCAGATGTTTTAAAGGATTGAGGGATAATCTCCCTGCTTCTTTAGCGGTGTTATCCCCTAACATATATGCCATATATCCATGGGAAAATTCATGGATAACTATTGCTAGTAACAAGCCAGGAAGTCTTAATATAAAATCATACATTTAATCTATCTCCTTTTAATTATTTAACCTCGACTTATTAGCCGAGGTTCTATATCTGAATATATTTTATTATGTTTTCAGACAAAATACAAATAATATTTAAATCATTTAGCAATTAGGAGACTTTTAACGGTTTTTTTGAACATCTCTTTAAAACCAGCCTTCTCTACCCTTGTTTTTGATACTAAATTTATCCTATCTACTAAGCTTCCATCTACTCTAATTATTAAGTGACCAATTTCCTGCCCTTTTTCTACTGGTCCTTCAATATATTCGGGTAAAACAATTTCCTTACTGATATTGGCCTTATCTCCTTTAGATATCAATATGAAGCTATCCCTTTCCAAAATCACCTCTATGGAGGAAATGCTTCCTTTGTGAACCTGTACCTTTCCTAAAATATCTCCCTTTCTTCCTATGGTTATAGAATCATAATTGGCAAATCCATAATCCAATAGCCTCATGGCTTCATCAAACCTTATCTTGGAAGTTTCGCAGCCCATTACTACTGCAATTAACTGTAGATTTCCCCTCTTAGCAGATGCAGCCAGACAATAGCCTGCCTTACTAGTTGAGCCAGTTTTAATTCCAGTAGCACCCTCATAATCCTTTATCAGCCTATTGGTATTTACAAGGCTTTGTACCTTATCTTTCTTTTTCCCTACCAATAATTCGTCCATGTATACGGTTAACCACTTATGTATTTCATCATGTTTTAATAGCTCCTTTGACATCAATGCTACATCATAGGCTGATACATACTGCTCTTCATTAGGTAACCCTGAGGCATTCATAAAGTTAGTATTTTTCATTCCTAAAGCTTTTGCCTTATCATTCATCATCCTAACAAATAATTCTTCGCTACCTGCTATATACTCAGCTAAGGCTACGGAAGCATCGTTTGCCGACCTTATTGTTATGGCTTTAAGTAAATTTTCAACAGTCTGACTTTCTCCTTCTTCCAACCACAGTTGACTACCTCCCATACCCGCTGCATGAGCACTTATTCTTACATTATCGGATAGTTTAATTTTGCCTGATTCTAAGGCTTCCATGGCTAATAAAAGGGTCATTATTTTGCTTATGCTGGCAGGAGGTACTTTATCGTGAGGATTTTTTTCATACAGAATTTCACCAGTATTATAGTCCATTAATATGGCAGATTTAGCCTGAATATCTAATTTATCTTCAGCGAAAAGTTCTACAGGCATGGAAAAGCAGATTATTAATGATAAAATTAACGAGATAATTCTTCTAGCCACAACATACCCTCCTAAATTAATGTTTACTTTTATGGTATCCATTAAAATCCTCACTTATACAGACTATTATAAAAAACATAAGAACATTTTAACGAAAAAAAGCATCCTGCTATCATTTTTAGGATGCTTTTTACTTAAATATTATATATTAATATAGCTCAGTACCATCTTTGGTTACCAAACCATATATCAATTTTTTTACTTCTTGATTTTTTGCACCAATCTTATAGATTTCATGTAAATGCTCTTCTACTTTTTTGGCCATATCTATATCATTACAATGAATTTCGGCTAAAACATCACCTTTATTTACTTCATCATCTACTTTCTTTTTAAGCACAATTCCAGCTGAATAGTCTATAATAGATTCCATGTTTTCTCTACCTGCTCCTAACATTAAAGCACACTTGCCTACTTCTTCAGCATTTAATGATTTTACATAGCCTTCTTTTTTACTTCTCACCTCAATTACATGTTCAGCCTTAGGAAGTAAATTTAAATCTTCTATCTGGTTTAAATCTCCCCCCTGATACTTTACTAACTCTTTAAATTTCTCATAAGCCGCTCCACTTTCAACCGCATCTATTAACATTTTTTTACCTTCTTCTTCATTTTCTACTTTATTAGCTAATACTAGTAGTTTAGACCCTAATAACAAGCTCAATTCGAATAAGTCTTCTGGGCCTTGCCCCTTTAAAGTTTCTATAGCTTCCTTAACCTCTAAGGCATTGCCAACAGCTTTCCCTAAAGGCTCATCCATATTTGATAGTACAGCTATCGTCTCCCTTCCATAGCCATCCCCTATATCAACCATTGCTTTAGCTAACTGGATAGCATCATCTAAATCCTTCATAAAAGCTCCACTTCCAATTTTTACATCTAATATAATGGCATTGGAACCAATAGCCAATTTTTTACTCATTACGCTACTAGCAATTAAAGATAGGTCCTCCACAGTAGCAGTCACGTCTCTTAAGGCATATAGCTTTTTATCAGCCGGTGCTATGTTAGCAGTTTGACTGCATATGCAAATATTTATTTCGTTTGAGTTTCTTATAAATTCCTCTTCATCGAGTTCGACTCTAAAGCCTCTTATAGATTCTAGCTTGTCCAATGTACCTCCAGTATGCCCTAATCCTCTACCCGACATTTTTACAAATGGGACACCACATGCTGCAACCATAGGCCCTACTACTAGGGTAACAGTATCACCAACTCCACCCGTTGAGTGTTTATCAACTTTTACCCCCTGAATTCTAGATAAATCTACTGTATCTCCAGAATTTATCATTGCTTTAGTTAAATCCAAAGTTTCCCTTTTATTCATCTTATTAAAATAGATGGCCATTAACAGAGCCGATGCTTGATAATCAGGAATTTTCCCATTTGTGTAATTTTCTATAAAATATTCTATTTCTGCAGTAGTAAGTTCCCTCTTATCTCTCTTATTTTTAATAATATCGTAAATTCTCATCTGCTACCCCCCATTTAAATACTTGACAATATGCCAATTATTAATTTTTCAAAACTATCCTTAGCCTTTAAAGAGGTTTCAATAACTTCTTCATGGCTTAGAGCTTGGTCCAATATACCTGCTGCCATATTGGTTATACAAGATATGCCTAATACTCTAATACCTTGATGAACGGCTACTATTACTTCTGGTACCGTTGACATGCCAACCGCTGATGCTCCTAAATTCTTTGCAAGCCTCACTTCAGCTGGAGTTTCATAGGTTGGCCCAGTAAACCACATATATACACCCTCTTTTAAATCTAATCCTAAATCTTCTCCCACCCTTTTAGCTATATCTATAAGTTCCCTATTATAAGCTTTACTCATATCTGGGAATCTAGGCCCTAATTCATCAAAATTTTTTCCTATCAAAGGATTTTGACCCGTAATATTTATATGGTCTTCAATAATCATTAAATCTCCAGGTGTAAAACTTTCATCAATTCCACCTGCAGCATTGGTTACGATTAATGTTTCTATACCTAATCCTATCATCACTCTAACGGGAAACACTACATCCATCAAGGAATAACCCTCATAATAATGGAATCGCCCCTGCATAGCTACCACATTTTTATTTCCCAACTTGCCCAAAATTAACTGCCCTTTATGCCCTTCTACCGTTGATTTAGGAAAGTTTGGAATATCTTCGTATTTAAATATTAATGGATCTTCTATTTTCTCTCCTAGATCTCCCAAACCAGAACCAAGGATAATACCTATTTCGGGATCAAATTCTACTTTTCCCTTAATGAAATCTATGCTGTTTTTTAGTTTTACCATATAATCCATAATATCCCCTCCTATGCTCTGGGATGTGTCTTTTTGTATACATCCCTTAATCTTTTATTTTCCATTGCAAAGGTATAAATTTGAGTCGCGGAAACATCTGAATGACCAAGTACTTCTTGTACAGTTTTTATATCTGCTCCATTTTCCAACAAATGGACAGCAAAAGAATGTCTTAGGGTCTGAGGAGTAATCTTTTTCTCAATTTTCGATTGTTTTGAATAAGCCTTTATTATTTTCCAAAATCCTTGTCTTGATAATCTATTCCCATTATAATTCAAAAATAGGGCCTCTTCATCCTCATTTTTTAAAACCTTTTCCCTGTATTCATATATATACTTTTTTAAATATTTTATTGCCATATTTCCTATTGGTATAACTCTTACATCCAGTCTATCATCCTCTATAATAAGTTGTCCCAACTCTAAATCTACATCATCTAAGTTTAAAGCTACAATTTCAGAAACCCTAATCCCAGTTGCATATAGTAACTCCAGCATAGCCTTATCCCTAACTCCTTTAAAGTCATCTCCCTTTGGCTGGGACAGTAATATGTCCACTTCCTCCTTTGTCAGTACACTGGGTAACTTCCTTTCTGGTTTAGGGGACCTTAAATTATATGTTGGATCCTCTTTGATCAAATTATTATTTAACATATACTGATAGTAACATCTAATTGAGGCTAAATTCCTAGAAATTGTAGAAGGCGCCTTTCCCTCTTTTTGTAAAAACATTAAATATGTGATAATTATAGTTTTATTTACTTTAGTACTATCCTTAATATTGTTTTGTACTAAATATTCTTTAAATTGAGTTATGTCCCTTATATAGGCTTCTAAAGTATTAGAAGTTAATGCCTTATCATTTTTCATATAAGCTATATAGTTTTTTAAAATAGATTCGGTCATACCTCTTCTCCTTTACTACTAATAAAATATTCTTCAATAACCTCCTTAATAAGCCTAGCCTAAATAATCTGTTAGCATTCGTAAAAAGAATGGAGAAATATACCCTTCTATTATGGAACCTAAAAATATTATAATAGAAAATAAATAAAGCATAATAGTATAATCTAGAACCCTTGTAAAGAAATTGTTATGAATCAGGCGAAACTTTCTCATCTTTATATTTTTGATGGAAAAAGTCAAACCTATTGATGCAGTAGATATTATACCCGGAATAATAAATAAATTTTGAGGTAATATACCTAAAATTGAAAATGCAAAACCCTTAGCTCCGTATTCGTTTACTAAAAACCCAACGGTAAATCCTATAGCAAAACCTCTGAACAAAACTATGGCTGGTATCAATGGAATACCAATAAAGACTATACCCAATATCCATATTAACCCTACAGTTTTAAAATTATCTATTAAAGATTGTTTTAATATGGTAAAATTAGTAAAATTGCTTTTATCTATACTCTTGAAAAAACTATTAAAAAAAGACATCATTTCATTCCTTTGATTTGCATCTAATAACTTAATGGTTATTGCTCCAAATATTATTCCAAGTATAAAAACTATGGTTGTTAAAAAAAGTATAACAAAATGTTCTTGAAGTTTATTAAGTAGCCATCTTTTAATCCTATTGGCCAATGATAAATCCTCCTTTCAAATAATACAAGCCTATATGAAATAATATGCTTTGTAGGAGGATATTATCACATACTCACCTATTTAGCCTTTAAATACTTCATGGCAAAGTAAATGCTTATAATAGTTTTACTATCTATTATTTCCCCTTTATCTATCATATCTACAAGTTTTTCTATAGGTATTTTTTTGACTTGGATGTATTCATCCTCCCCTGGATTTTCTTCTACATATTCTAATTCAGTAGCTAGGAATAAATAGATTTTTTCATTGGTAAATCCAGGTGAAGTGTAAAATTCCAATATATATTCCATTTTACCTGCTTTATATCCCGTTTCTTCTATTAATTCCCTTATAGCAGTTTCTTTAGGTTCTTCATTGATTTCAATCTTTCCAGCAGGTATTTCTATTAATTTTTTTTCTACTGGCTTCCTATATTGTTCAACTAAAATTATGGAACCATCCTCAGTTATAGGGATTATTCCCACAGCACCTGGATGTTCCACAATCTCTCTTTTAGAGTATTTTTTGTCTGGCAGCTCCACTGTGTCTATCCTTAAATTTACTATTTTCCCCTCATAAATCCTTTCAGATTTCATGGTTTTTTCTTCACAAGTCATTAGATCAATCCTCCCCTATCTTTTAACCCTTTAAAAACATAATTGCCTATAGCACCAAGGGTTTTAAAATATTCTTCATCCTCTTGGTAACCCCGTCCCATAGTTGTAATGTTAAGCTTGTAATATTTTAATGCTTCTAAAATATAATCTCCAGATTCATATTCTATTGCAAACTTAGAATCTAATTTTAAATCCTTGATCTGTTCCTTTATTATACTCGATTTTGAATCGTCTAATTTTGGTAAAATCAATCTACCAGTTGTTTTTACAATTTCGGTTAATACAGTCCTGGTATGATGACTCATTCCATAGTGTCTTTCCCTTCTATCCTTGAAGCTAATTCTTGGCACTATAATGGCTTCACCACCTAATGTGTTAACAGCATCAATAATATAGCCTTGTTCTATCCCACTAAAGCCATACTTAGTTCCCGTTCCTACGATACCCGGTCCCATTGTGATAATGGTTACATCACCTTTTAAAATCTCTTTGGCTGCAATCAATCCAGTATAGATATTTGTACATTCTAAATCCCCACCAAAGGCATGGCCAATAGTAATGGTCCCATGGATTAGCTTCTTTTCTTTTAACTCTCGTACTGTATTGCTAAAATGTATGGGTAAAGAACCTCCATCGGTCATTATATAATTAATCTTTATACTGTCGTCTAACCACTTTATCATGGCTACCATAGGGGCTAGCATACTATGTAATGTTCCTACAATTACCATATGCCCGTTCAAAGATTTGAATTCATTGAATACATGATGGTACTTACTCTCCTCTTCCTCTACTGCTAGTACCCTGAATTGGTTTGGTGTATATCTTAACTTCATAATATGCCCTTCTCCCTCTAAGGCCTTGGATTCATTGCTGTAATTGAAAATTACGAAGTGAACCCCTCCAGTTCCCAAAGATAATTCAACTGCCGTGGTATTAATTATAACCAAATCTCCTTCCTTTACGGGTCCAGTTAAATCATTGTAATTTACGGCCCTAGAAACCAATCCGTCTATATCAACCTTAATCCATGAGATATGATCGTATTTTTCTTCGATTTCTGCTACCTTAGCTTTCCTATAACTTAACAGATTAATCCCCCCTATCTTCCTAGATTGTCAATAAATCTTAGTACCTTGCTTCTCTCTATGACCTTTGAAAAGGATACCCTTTCAGCTAATATGTGTAGAACTATTAATATTAATAGAAAGATTGCTCTAACCAGCCTTCCTTGAGTATATACACAATATATGCCTAATGTAATACCCAAAACATTAGAACCTACATCTCCCATCATGACTTTAGCCTTTAAATCCATAGGAAAATATATAACTAATAAACCATAGATAGAATATAAGAGGAAATTAAAATCCTTAACAAGGCTGATTACTAGCATTATAATAGAGACCATAATGAATAACTTAATAGACCTACCCGGTCTAAGGTCGAATAAGTTTATTAAATTGGTAAACAGGCTTATAACAAATATATTCATTATTATGTCTATTAAATTCCTGCTGACCAAAAGGGAAATAAAAAGGGATAAAACAAAGCCAACTCCTGCTTTAATTCCTCCTGTTGTCAACTTTCCTTTAATAAAAGCCTTAATATGCCCTCTAAATCCTTTAACGTCCTTATCTCCAATTAAATCGTCAAGTAAACCCACTAAACCCATTAAGACAAAGGCTATTAGATATAAGCTTAAATAGTCGATATTTTGTCTTGTAATAAGCATAATAAGAAATACAGTTATTGTTTGGATAAATATAAAGGATAGCCCCATAGTATATGGTATATTATCTCCTCTATAGTTGGGATTTACAATATCGTTATTTGACAACATATTTAAAATCATGGGTACACCGATATAGGATAATACTAAACTAATGGCAAAACTAACGACATTTATATAATCCATAAACTCACCTTCTTAATGATAAAACTATTAATGTTTTCAATATACTTATAAACTGCTTTCCTCTATGCATAAATCCTTTAAGGGACCTATCGGTATACCTATGAGTCATATTTACCGGCACTTCTTTAAATCTATAACCAGCCTTCAATGCTTGTATAGTCATTGCTATTTCAATTCCATATCCATCTGGTATATATTCGATTGAATCCATGATTTCCCCTTTATAAACTCTTTGGCCAGAAAGGGATGTTTCCATTTCCTTACCTGTAAAAAAACGTACACCATTTCTTGCCAATTTTTTTACTAAACCAAATCCCCCTTTAGTATTGGTATTTGCAGAGGCTTTAGGAAACTTTGCTATGGTAAAATCGGTTTCGTTTGATATGACAGGTTTTATTAACTTTTCCACTTCAGAACTACTCTCTCCTAAATCCCCATCAACAAAGCCTATATAGTCGTATTTAGCCTCCTTGATAGCCTTCCTCATAGCATAGCCTTTCCCTCTGTTATTAGCCAATGTAATCAGTTTTACGTCTAGTTTTTTTACTATTTCGCCAGTATCGTCAGTAGACCCATCGTCTATTACTAATATTTCATCGATTAACTGGACTTTCTTCAAACCCTTAATTGTATCCATTATCCTATCTGCTTCATTATAAACTGGTACTACTATTAATACTTTCTTTCCTTCCATATTATCTCTCCTTAGAGTATTCTATAGGTGGTAAGTTAGATTTTGGTGTAATTTCCTCAGCTGTTGCTTTTACACCATAATGGCCTGGTCTACCTTCCATAGCTAATACCAAGGACACTTTCCCTATATTAGAGTTTACATTATCGACGGTACTAATTCTAAATTTTTTATAAGCTTCCATGTAAGAAAAATTTGTATTTTCTTTTTCTATTCCTATAACTTGTTTATCCAATGCTTTTGCAGTATCGATTATCACCTTATCTATTAAATTAAGTCTTTCTTTTTCTTCCTGAGTACTGCCTCCTGCTATTATTACATAATCAACTGACTTGTTAATCAAACCTACAACATCAATAAAACCTTTTTCAATCAGCTTTGACACCAGTTCAGTTTCTTCACCTGCTAAAATAGAATGTGTTAATTCAACCAAAGCCTTTGATATTAATTGGTTATCTACAGCCGAAATATCCAATTCTTTATAGACTTCTTCAGCTAATAACTCTTCATTTAAAATCCTATCGTTGATGGTAGTTATGTTGATAATACTAGCACCAGCCGTCTCTAAAATTTGTCCTACTCCTGAGTACATATAATCAGATTTAGTTTCAATAATAGCAACTTTAAGGCCATTTAATTTCCCTTTTACAATCTGTTCATAAGTTGAGTCAATAAAATCTTTATACATATCCTTCTCTTTTTCAACAGCTTCTATAGCTCCCTTTAATCGCTTATTTTCATCGGATAAAAAGTCGAATCTCTCCTCTATCTTAGCGGCGATGTCTTCCTTCTGTTCCACTATAATACTCTGGGCATCAAGAGTAAAACCAATATATATTCCTATTCCTAGTGCAGCAAATATGGCAACAATGGATATTACATAAAATTTCATGTTCGGTATCATAGAAATTCCTCCTCTACAATTACAATCCTAACATCATCCTAATCCTAATCTTGAATAGTGTTAATAACTCTCTCATTAAAGGATGCATAAAGGTGACCACTAATATGGGTACTAAAGCAGCAATTGTTATTCCCACAACGTATTTCAGTTTGAAACTGCTATGATAAAGCTTATTTACACCTTTTGCATCGACTAATATAGAGCCTACTTTTAATCTTACTAAAAAGGTGCTTGACATACCCTTTCTACCTTTTTCAAGAAAGTCAATCATATTAGAATGGGTTCCCACTGCAACTATTAAATCAGCCCCATTAGAATAAGCTAAAAGCAAAGCTATATCTTCACTGGTCCCTGGTGCAGGAAAAATTTGTGCTTTAATACCTAATTCTTCAACCCTTTTTAGTCCAGGCGCTCGCCCATCTGGATATGCATGTACTATTATTTCATCAGCAGCCTTTAGGCACTTGTCGGATACACTATCCATATCCCCTACTAATATATGAGGCTTATAGCCAAAATCTAATAAGGCATCTCCACCCCCATCTACACCAATCAATACAGGCTTTACTTCGTCTATATAGGACTTAATGGCTTCCAAATCCATCTTATAATCTTTACCCCTTACAACCACTAAGACGTGTTTTCCCTCTATTTTGGTTTTGGTCTTAGGAACATCGATTTTCCCGGTTACTAACCCCTTTTCCTTCTTTGCATACTCTAGGGTGTTTTCAATAAACAATTCCAATTCCTTTTCTATATTAGCATATCCAATATTTAGTAATTTTTCAATCATATTTTTATCTAAGAGCTGACAATCAGCTACTCTCTTTCCATTTAAGATAATCTTATCTTCAATAATCTCTATTACTTCACCTTCATCTACCATGTCAAATAAATCAGCTTTACATTCATAAATGGGGATATTAGCTTCTAATAGCACAGATGGACCTTGATTTGGATATCTTCCACTGATAGTTTCACAAACATTTATCACGCACTTTACCTTTTTTTCAGCCAATGAAATTGCTGCTACCTCGTCCAAATCCTTATGAGCTATTAAGGCAATATCTCCATTTGTCAATCTGTCGACTAAATTTTTAGTTATTCTATCTTTTCTAACAGTTCCTTTTATATACATGGAAATCCTCCCAGTTTGTTATAATTATTGCCAAATATAATATAACCATAACATCTACAGAATTTATTATAACATAATATCGTATTGCATCAAAAAATATTTAATTCCATAGAACGACAATATTAGTATGTTTATCAATTATGATGATATTGATTATGAGCCTCAGTGTCGTTAAAAGTTATTGATAGATATATCTTTATAGTATTAATCAATATAAAATCATTGGCTTTTACATAATAAAAGACGAATCCTTATCTAGTTAATACTAAATTAAGGAGTCGTCTTATAAAACCTTTTGCTGATACTGTGCTTATAGGGTTGGCTTTTCAGATTTAATTTAGCTTATAATACCTATTAAACACTTCCCTCCATCATTTCCATTTCTAATCTCAACTTATCAGCCACCATAGCAATAAACTCAGAGTTTGTAGGTTTGCCCTTGTTAGTATTGACTGTATAACCAAAGATATTTTCTATAGTATCTACTTTTCCCCTTGTCCAAGCTACTTCAATTGCATGCCTTATTGCCCTTTCTACTCTACTTGGGGTGGTTTTGAATTTTTCCGCTATGCTAGGATATAATTCCTTGGTAACTGCACCTAATAATTCTATATCTTCAATTACCATTAATATTGCTTCTCGTAAGTATAGATATCCTTTAATATGAGCAGGTACCCCAATTTCATGGATTATATTTGTAATTCTTGCTTCTAAACTTTTTGTGATATCTATCTTCATAGCTCTACTTGTATTTGGAATATTTACATAATCCTTTTTAGTAACTATAGGTTGATTTTCGCTAATACCAGCAATTTGTTTTAATCTTTTTATGAATACATTAAAATCAAATGGTTTTACAACATAATAATCTGCTCCTAATTCAATAGCCTTCTGAGTAATTTGGTCTTGTCCTACTGCGGATAATACTACAATCCTTGGTACTTTTTCCAGTTCCAATGTATGTATTGTTTCTAATACTGCTAGACCATCTAAATGTGGCATAATAATATCAAGTATTAAAATATCGATATTTTCTTCTTTAATCTTATCTAAAGCCTCTAACCCATCCTTAGCAATACCAACTACCTCAAACTCTCCTTCCCTAGATAGAAATTTACTCAAGATTTCACAAAATTCTCGATTATCATCCGCTATCAATACTTTTATTTTCTCCAATTAAACTACCCCCTGTATAGAATTATTGGTACTAATATTAATTCGACAAACAATCTCTATTTCCTTCTCTTTTATTAAAATTCTTTACTTTTTTAAAAAAAAGATAGGTGTAAACCTATCAATAAAATGAATTCGCTAATTTTTTTCTAATTGCTGTTGATTGCTTAACTGTTCTATCATCCATTCTATATATATCCCGTAACCTTTAGTAGGATCATTTACAAATACATGGGTTACTGCTCCGATTAATTTACCGTTTTGAATTATAGGACTACCGCTCATCCCTTGTACTATCCCTCCAGTCTTTCGTAGCAAATCCTTATCCGTAATTCTTATAGTCATACTTTTCCCACTTGGATATTGTTGAGGCTGGGCTTTTAAAATCTCTATTTCAAATTTTTCTACCTTATCATCATCTACAGTCGTTAATATATAGGCTTTTCCTTCCTTAACCTCCTCCTTAAAACCTATAGGGATGGGTTTTTTATTATTAAATTTTATAAATTCATCCTCTACAAACCCAAATATTCCATAAGGGGAGTTTTTGGTTATCTGTCCCATTACTTTTTCGGTTTCATAAAAAATTCCTCTTATTTCTCCTGGACTCCCTCTTTTACCCTGTTCTATATTTGCTATTTTTGCCCCCGTTATCTTTCCGTGTTCTATATTCAATAGATTGCCTGTATCCATATCCGTTATTCCATGGCCTAAGGCCCCAAAAGCTTTGCTTTCCTTATCATAAAAAGTCAAAGTCCCTATTCCAGCAGTTCTATCCCTTACCCAAATTCCCAATCTATAACAATTATCCTGCATACTCTTAACAGGTGTTACTTTCGTTTCAAATTGATTTTTATTTCTTTCAATTAAGATCTTAACTTTTTTATCCTTAACCTGATTTAATAAATCAACCACATGTTCAGCATCCTTTACCTTTACATTGTTTATTTCTAATATAGTATCTCCTGCTTTTATACCCGCTTCTCTGGCGGGGCTATATCTTTTACCATCTATACCTAATATATCCGTTACTGCAACGACTAAAACTCCTTTAGTGTTTATCCTAACTCCAAGAGCATTGCCACCTGGCACTAGATGTGGCCTTTCGACAACATTTACATCCAGTTTTTTGATGGGTATTATACCTAGTAATTTTAGCTGAAATTGTACTCCTCCAGTTTGGATACCATCAATAGTATAGTTTTTCTTAAATCCTCCAAATCTACTTTCATTATAAGTGGATTGTACTATGATATTGTCTTCTTCTAATATATTTAAAGAAAAAGGAAATGATATATCTATGCTTCTATTTTCGCCTTTTACGATATTTATCTCATTAGGGTAGTATAATACATTCATTAGTTGAACTATATAAAAAAAAGTTAATCCTAATATTGTTAATAAAATATATCTTTTATTTTCTCTAATTCTATTCAAGTACAATCACTCCCCTATTTTTCCCTCTAGCTTGTTCACCTCCAAAAATAATTTTAAGCGTAAATATAATTTAGCCTTTTTCCTTATGATTTATACTTAAAAAAATTAATTATAATGTTAAGATAAATATATATTGACAAAAAATAAAAAGGCCTCTATCTTGTTGAAGAAGCCTTTTTTGGATAAATTTTTAAATACATTAGCTCTTTCAATTGCCATTTAGGCGTTTTGACATTTCTAACATTTCTTTTGCATGCAATTTGGTGGTGTCAGTTAAATCCACTCCTCCCAATAATCTGGATAATTCATCTATTCTTTCTTCATCTTCTAATTTTCTAACGATGGTAGTAGTTTTATCATCAACAGTTTCTTTATCTATTAAAAAATGCGTATCGGCTAAAGCTGCAATTTGAGGCAAGTGTGAAATACAAATTACCTGATGATTTTTAGAAATCATCTTCATTTTCTCTCCAACTACTTGTCCAGTTCTTCCGCTTATGCCTGTATCTATTTCATCAAATATCAAAGTCGGGATATTGTCATAGTCTGCTAATATTCTCTTAAATGCCAACATAATTCGAGACATTTCTCCACCTGATACGATTTGAGATAAGGGTTTTAAATCTTCCCCCTTATTGGTTGATATCAAAAACTCGATCTTATCCCACCCTATTTCAGTAAATCTTTCTAACCTTTTAAAATCCACCTTAAAGACTACATTGTTCATATTGAGATCTTTCAATTCTTGGGTAATCATTTTTTCTATGCTCTTACTTATTTTTTTTCTTAAATCCGTTAACTTTGAACAATTATGACTCAACTCTTCTTCCATTATGCTGATATTGGTATTAATTTTTTCAATTGCTTGTTCAACATTTAGTAAAACATTGTATCTCTCTTTGATTTTATCCTTATATTGTAAAATTTCATCGATAGAATTTCCATACTTTCTTTTGAGCTTATTAATAGTATCTATTCTCTCTTCTAATTCCATCAACCTTTCATTATCCATATCTAGTTTTTCTAAATAATTTACTATATTCCTATAAAGATCCTGTAGTTCATAATTTATATACTCTAGGGTTTTGCCGTATTCTTCGAATTCCTCCCCATAACCTTTAATCTTATTCATATTGGATATACACCTGTTAATACTATCTACAATGGAGTAATTATTATATCCATCATCCTTCATAATATTTGCAGTTTCACCTAATACCATCTCTATTTCCTTAATATTAGATATCTTATTATATTCACTTAACAATTCTTCTTCATCTAACTTATCCAAATTAGAATTTTCAATCTCCTCAATCTGATATTTGAGAAGATCCATCTCCCTGTCCCTTTCTATAGAATCTAAAGTTAAGTCTTTTAATTTCCTTTTTTCCTGTGATAATTCCTTATATTTTCCCTCCACCTGTTCTAATAGCCTTTTTAACTCATAATCCCCAAAGGTGTCAATTAGTTTTATATGGTTTTCTATTTGCAATAGAGATTGATGTTCATATTGACCATGGATATCCACCAAATTGGATGTAATATCATTCAACATGATTAATGTGACAGTTCTACCATTAACCCTAGACACACTCCTACCATTAGAAAATATTTCCCTAGTTATAATCAAATAATTTTCTGGATCTTTGTCAATACCATACCTATCCAATATCATGTTTACTTTTTGTGGGTTTTCCAAATAGAATACTCCTTCTAAAATTGCCTTATCCTTTCCACTTCTAACTAAGTTTCTGTTTGCCCTTTGCCCAAGTATCATGCCTATACTTTCAACTATGATAGATTTACCTGTTCCAGTTTCGCCAGTCAATACATTAAAGCCCTTTGTAAAATTTATTTTTAAATTATCTATAATGGCGAAATTTTTTATACTTAGCTCTATAATCATACCTATACCTCCAAACTAAAGGTAGATTTATTTATAGTATCATGCTAGTTACTAGAGAAACTTTTCATGGGCATCTGAAATGACCTTTAAAATCATTTCCTCATCTACGATATTTTTAACATTGGATTTGATGATATTGGCTAAAAATTCAATATTTCCTGTGCTGCCAGTTATAGGTGAAAAATCCAAGCCAATTATACCTAATCCTGTACTATCACAAAACTCCAATATATCTTCTAACACTTCCTTATGGACTCTCTTATCTTTTACCAATCCCTTTTTCCCAACTTTTTCCTTGCCAGCCTCAAATTGAGGTTTTATTAGCGCTACAATATTGCCATTTTCCTTTAATAGTTTTTTTGCAACTGGAAGTACTAATCTAAGAGATATAAAAGATACATCGATAGAGATAAAATCCACTAATTCGCCAATATCATCTTTCTCAACATATCTGATATTCGTTCTTTCCATAACTACAACTCGAGGGTCCTTTCTAAGAGACCAGTCTAACTGGCCATAGCCTACATCTATGGCATAAACTTTCTTTGCACCTTTTTGTAGCATACAGTCGGTAAAGCCTCCAGTAGAAGCTCCAATGTCTATTGCTGTTTTATCCTGCAAATCTAATTCAAATACTTTTATTGCCTTTTCTAGTTTCAATCCACCTCTACTAACGTAGTTAATGGGATTGTCTTTGATGTTTATATCCTCATTTTCATCCACTAATTCTCCTGGCTTATCTATCCTCTTTTCTCCTATGAAGACAACCCCTTCCATTATCATCCTCTTTGCCTTTTCTCTAGATTTTGCTAATCCCTTCTCATAAATAAGTACATCTGCTCTTTTTTTTGACATATATTCCTCCTTAAAGTTTTTATTACCCTTATGTCTAATATCGTTAAAAAAGCTAATAGCATTATGCTATCAGCTGCCAATATTGTTCCAAGTAAAAATTTATCCTTTAAACTAATTTATCTCACGGCTATAGACAACTCTTTTATTGATAGTATATACCTAAAAAAATTAATAATCCCTATGAACAAGGAATTCAACTAGCTTAGTTAAAAATTCCACATCCCTATCCTCATAATAGTTTAGTATTTCAAAAGCTTTTTGACTTAAGTGGTTGACCATCTTCTTTGCTTTATCCAGCTTATTAAAACTTAAATATGTAACCTTATCCACTAATCTATCTTCCTTTTCATCCAATATATCATCTCTAATCTGATAGGCCAACCCCAAATATAGACCAAATTCTCTCATCCTCTGTATATCATCTTCATCTCCTTCTCCTAAAATAGTCCCTGCCACTACTGATGCTTGGATTAAGGCAGCCGTTTTAGCCTCATACATATACATTAACTTATCATTGTCCATATTGATTTCATTAGATAATAGATCTACTACCTGCCCTCCAATCATCCCAAATATACCTGCATATCTTGCTATTTCGTAAGCAGCCCTTATATTCCTTTTATACTCATCTAAAGTATTTGAATTTTTCAATGAGTAATCTAACATGGTTTCAAAAGCTAGATTCAACAAGCCATCACCAGATAGGATAGCAATAGCTTCACCAAAAACTTTATGATTAGTTAGTTTACCTCTTCGAAAGTCATCATCATCCATAGCAGGTAAATCATCGTGGATTAAGGAATAGGTATGTATCATCTCTATAGCCAAAGCAAAAGGCATAGCAGTATGATAATTTCCTCTAAATAATTCACAAATTTTTAATAAAAGTATTGGCCTTATCCTCTTTCCACCGGTAAAAAGGCTATATTTTATAGACTCAAATATTCTATCCTGATAACCAAATTTGCCTTCAAAAAGATTATGTAGTTCCTTATCGATTAAATTTTTTGTTAAATCAAGTTCTTCTTCTAATACCATCTAACTATACCTCCAGGTAAAAATCCTTTTCTTCTAAATCGCCATTTTCATCCTCAATTAGTATTTTTATTTCACCTTCTACATTTCTTAAGATCTCATTACAATAATTATATAGGAAAACCCCTCTTTTAAATTTTTCTAATGAATCCTTTAAGGACAGATTGTCCTCCTCTAACTCCTCAATTATCTGCTCTAACTCCTTTAATGCCTCTTCATAAGACAAGTTTCTATTGGTCATGACAAAACTCCCCTTTACAAATATTAACAACCTTCACATGAATAATACCATCTTTTAACAATAATCTAAGCTCGTCTTTGTCTGCTACACTGGCAATTGTAGTAATCATATTGCCGTCTTTATCCAAGAGAATGCTGTAACCCCTATCTAAAGATGTAGTTGGATTTAGTAGGTTTAGCTTGTTGATTAAATTAGATAATCTATTTTTTTCATATTCAATTTTCCTATCTAAAACTTGATTAAGCCTTTTAAACAGACCATCTAATTCCTGAATTTTTTCTTGTAACTGGTAAAGAGGATTATAAAAGTCTAAACTCCTCTTAATATACATTAATCTTACATTATGATCGTTTAGTAAGTATCTATATGAATTGGATAGCCTAACGAATTTGCCCTGTAAATCTTCAATTAGTTTTTCTCTCTCTGGAGTCGCCAGCTCCGCTGCAGCTGAAGGAGTTGGTGCCCTTAGATCTGCAACAAAATCGGCTATTGTAAAATCTGTCTCGTGGCCTACCGCTGAAATAACGGGTGTATCCATATTATATATGGTCCTTGCTACCTTTTCATCATTAAAAGCAAATAGCTCCTCAATTGATCCCCCTCCCCTTCCGGTAATAATTACATCTATATCCCCTCTCTTGTCCAAGCTTTCTAGTCCTTTACATATTTCAAAGGGTGCTTGTGGTCCTTGTACTAATACGGGATATATTATCATATCCGCTAAAGGAAACCTTCTTTTAATTACGGTAATTATGTCTTTAATTGCTGCCCCAGTAGAAGAAGTTACAATACCTATTTTCATGGGAAAGGTAGGTAATGGTTTTTTGTTTTCCTCATCAAATAGCCCTTCTCTCTCTAATTTTCTCTTTAATTCCTCAAAAGCTATATATAAGTTGCCAATTCCACTTTTCTCAATTTCCTTTACATAGAGCTGATAATCTCCTTCCCTCTCATACACAGAAATATAACCATTACATATTACATTTAAACCATCTTTAATATCAAAATTTATATGTCGATTGTCATTTTTAAACATCACACATTTTAGCTTCCCTCTTTCATCTTTCAGCGAAAAGTACATATGGCCACTATAGTGATGTTTAAAATTTGAGATTTCTCCTTCAACACGTATATTAGATAATAGCCAGTCTCCAGCTATAACCCTCTTTATGTATTGGTTAACCTCACTTACCTTTAAAGGTTTAGTATTCACATCAATCACCTACTAAATATCTTTCTTTCCCTAAGAATGCTACACCAACCCCGTTATCTGTACTCAATTTCCTGGAAGCAAAATATAGGTCCATATTATTAAGCCTTCTTTTCAAATAGTCTCTAATATAACTATTGGCTGAAACGCCACCAGTTATTAGAATGTCCTTTAATCCAAATTCCTCATATGCATTGCTGATAACTTTATAGAGTATGCTAGATGCTGTATTAAAAAGGGTTAATATTATGTCTTCAACCTTATAATCCTTGCTATCGATTAAGTTAGAAAAGTAATTTTCTAGACCAGATAGATTAAACCAAGTTTTATTACTGATGCTAATTGGAACCCTTCTGTCCAAAAGGCTACCCTTCTGAGAAATATCGTCCATCTTCTTACCACAGGGAAACTTAAAGCCTAATTTTACCCCAATTCTATCTACCAGCTGTCCCAAGCTGATATCTAAAGTTCCACCAATTATGTCAATTGTCATTTTATTATTCTTATTTTCAACTAGTAGCAATTCAGTGGTGCCACCAGATATATGGAGACTAAGAAATTCTTCGCTATTTAACAAAGGACTACCCATTATTCCAGCACCAATATGACCTTCTTGATGACTATATTCCCTAAATTCAGTTTTAAGTATTTTAGATAGAATATATGCTTGACCTTGACCAGTGATAAAAACTGGCATATAAGAACCCTCTAGGCCTCGAGGTCTACTGCTACAGGAAACGGTATGAATTCTATTAATATCTATTTTTTCTACCATTTCCTCAATTAAGTGGGGTAAATTTTTTATATGTTGGAAAACAGCTTCTTGCTGTCTTAAACCTTTCTTACCATCTTTTACTCTTAACATTTTTCTTAAGTCTAAAACTATATTGTTGTCTTCATCAATTACAGCAAGAGAGGTAGTATAAGCTGATGTATCGATCCCAACATAATATTTGTTATCCATTTTTATCCCTTCTTCTAACAAATCCTCCTAGTACTCCATTGATGAACTTTGAAGATTCATAGGTGCTGTAAGTCTTCCCAATTTCTATGGCTTCATTAATGGATACTTCAATAGGGATATCCTCTCTATATATTATTTCATAAATTGCTATTCTGAGTATACATAAATCTATTTTAGCTAATCTATGTAATTCCCAGCCCTCCAGATTTTCCTCTATATGTTTATCGATTATATCTATGTTTTCAACTATGGTATGCACTGCATCTTCTATGTATTCTCTTTCATTTGAAGTGAAAGAGTTATTTTCAAAAAAAGAATTAATTATGTTGGCAGAAAAATCAGAGTTAATTTCCATTTGATATAACAATTTCATTGTTGATTCTCTAGCGTACCTTCTACCCATTTTTATCCTCCCCATTTTAGAATAATAACTAGTACATATTAGAATCATTTTTATATGAAAATAATCTAAATAAAATTTCTTTTATATCATTAAGTGTGTAGGATTTACTGCCTATAATATAGCCTATGTAGGTTGTCATAAAAAGGAATATTGTTTTAAAAAAGCCAATTCTAAGTACTAGTATACCAAATAAAAAGCCAAAAAAACCACCTAAGACCTTATCTCTATTGTTCTTTATATATAGAACTAATTCCTCCATCAATTCCCTAAACAATTACATACACCCCATAATCATTTTACATTTCTCATAGTTTTTGTTACCCTGCTGATAACAACTTTGATTTCACCTACAGTTGCCCCTGTTGAATTTTCAACATGTTCCTTAATCTTATTTTGTAAGTCTTTAATAGTCTCAGGTATATTTGTTTCTGGGTTGACTTCCCCCTTTAGGTCTATAAAAACTTGCCCCTCCAAAATATTTACCTTAGTTATAATATTCTTTACACTAGTAAATTTATTTGAAACGTTTTCTACTAATCCTATAATTGTTTCAGAGGAAATACACACTTCCCCATGATCTGTTCGCTGAACTAAGTAGGTAGTTTTAGCTGTATTTCTATTGATTTTCAATCCTACTATTAACATTCTTATGCTTAATAGCAGAATAGCTAGTCCAATTATAGCATAAGTATAGTTACCCTTAATCAGCTCAGCAATATCGATTAAAGTATCCATTGATATAAATCTATCTCCCCCTAATGAGTAAACCACCACAAACACTGAAGTTAAGATTAAAAGAATCGATAATATAACTAGAATAGCATTGTCCAAAAAATACATAAAGGATACCCCTCCCAGATATATTTAAATTACCCTCTGATAATCAGAGGGTAAATATATTATTTTACTCTTGTTTCAGCCTCTATTTTAGACTCTTCCTTGGGTATATTAACTCCTTGTACATTGACGTTAACTTCTACAACTTTTAGACCGGTCATAGTTTCCACTGCATCCTTTACGTTTTGTTGTACCTTGCTGGCTACTTCTGAAATTTTATAACCATATTCCACTATTATATATATGTCAATAGCTGTTTCTTTTTCACCTACCTCAACTTTTACACCCTTGGAAAGGTTTTTCATACCTAACATCTCTGTAATATCTCCTGTAATTCCTCCACTCATACTGGTTACACCTTCAATTTCGGTTGCAGCTAAACCTGCGATTACTGACACAACTTCGTTGGCAATTTTTACTGTACCATGCTTGATTTTATCATTACTGGACAACTCCGTCATATTAATACCTCCTATTTGTGAAACTCCTTAGAGTAATTATATCAGAGGGCTTATGTTTTTACAATTGATTCTATTTTTTTTCCATGATTTTTATATTGGATGCATCTAGTCCAGTTTCAGTTATAACCACCTCTAATATTTTTGCTATATCCTGTTCTGTAAGTTCATCAGCCGAAACTACAATTCTTGCATTCTCCTCAGTTAAAAATACTAGTACATCATCAAATCCCTTAGCTTTTACTAATCCCTCTATTAACAGCTCTTTTTGTGAAACTTCCCCTATATCCATTATTTTTTTCTGAGCTTCATTTCTCATTTCATCACTGGTGTTATCATTATTAACTATCTCATTTAACCTATCGATAAGATTGGCTCTTAACTTATCTCTCGATAATCTCTGCTCAATGTAATAATTACTGGACATTAAGCTATCTTCACTACTAATAGTTTCTTCAATAGAATCATCAGTATACTTGCTCATCTCTTCTATGTTTTCAAGCTTGTTTGTATCCAATATTTCTATTTCATTGTTATCATTCCCTTCTGAAATGGTTGCAACAAGCCCCTTTTCCTCATCATAAAACTCCCTAGCTAGCTCCATCTCCTCATATTTCTGATAGTCATTTGAGACCCTGGATAAGGCTTGCTTAGTCAAATTATGATTTAAAAAAACTGTAAACACCAATAGTATTAACAACAAGACAATTATTGCCGGCTTTTTCATAGAAAACATCATTTATCCCTCCTATTTACTCGCATAAATTTCAACTTTATTGCCGGGTATCCCCAGCACAGTTTTAACAGCTTCATACAACTTTTCTTTTACCTCTAAATCCTCTGCTCCTTCAGCTATTACTATTACTCCCTTGACAGTTGGTTTTATTTCTTTTAATACAATTACAGAGCCTTCAGTATTTGTAACGACTTGTATAGTCATATCCTCCCTTACTATTTCTCTGGTACCTCCTTGGGAATCTATTTCATTGGTAGTTTCATTGTTTGTTGTGGTGTTAAAGGCTGGAACTTTCTCCACAGTATCCTCTAAGGTTATCATCACCTTCACAGAGCCTACTCCCTTCAATTGGCTTAATATATCTTCTAATTTTTCTTCCAATATTAAGGCATAATCCTTTTCCCCTATTAGTGAATTCTTGTACTCATTCTCGGAATAGGAGTTAGAAATGTCATCACTATTTCCCTGAATAAAAACATCCGCTAATATAATAAGTATGATGCCAATAATAAGTAATATGAATAAATTCCTGATCAATTCTTTATTATCCAATTTATTTAGATATTCTTTTATCCTTTCAATTAGTTTATCCATCCTTTTCACCTTCCTCATATATAAAAACTTTTATATTGTCTTTAGGGATATTAAACTTTTCATGAAGCGATTCTATTAACTCATCATTTTCTAGCTCCTTAATATCCCTTTCTTTTTCTTTTCTATCACCAATGTGTATTTCTTCTATTTTACCCACCGTTATGGTAGCTTCCGAATTGGGTTTTTCTTTTATTTGCCTCAGTACAATTTCTACTTCCTTGATTTGACCATAATTTTTTTCTTCTTCATATATGGATAAGTTAATAGAATCAATTTCACACTCTGTTGATGTATTTACAAATTCAAGGATTTCTTCTTTTATTATACCGATATACATATCTTTAATCTGTTTTTCCTGTAGTTCCAATAGTTTTGGATCGTCAGTATAATCTGCATTAATTTGCTGAACTGCCAGATTTAAAACCTCTCTATCAAGACTAAAATCCCTTTGAATAAATTTAACAAATGGGGATATGATCACTGTTAGTACCAACAAGCCGGTTACCATGTCTATGTACCTTTTCATGTTGTCATTAGGAAGGATAATCTCTATTAAGCTTATCAGTACAAATATAATTGCTATATCTTTAACCCATAATTTTAATAACTCCATTACCCCATTCAATCACCTACCTTAGCATCATGGTGGCATTTCCAGCTTCTACTATTACCGTTATAGTTATGAAAAACATGGTCGCTACAGAAAGGATGCCTACCAAAATCAATAATAAGGAATTAGCCACCTGGCTATAAAAGTTTGATATGTTAATAGAGGCTATAGGCTCAACTAAGGCTGCTACAGTTTTGTAAATAAAGATAATAATTATTATTTTTATTGCAGGTACTACACATATTAAAAACAAGCTTAACAGCCCCACTATTCCTACACCATTTTTTAATATTGAAGAACAGCCAACTACTACTTCCATTGCGTCAGATAAAAATTTACCTATTATTGGTATAAAGTTATCTACAGCAAACTTAGCCGTCCTAATCGTAACCCCATCTATATTTGCACCTAATCCATACATGGTAATTATCCCGATGAAAACTGTAAAAGAAGCACTAATAATTACTATTATAATTTGGCGCATCAACTGAGATAACTTTGAAAATTGAACCTTCTGGGATATATTACCAATTACACTTATTATAAAAGTAAAGAATATCAATGGAAAAACTATGTCCTTTATCAAAGTACCAATAATATTCACAGCTCCAATCAATACCGGATGAAAGATTGTCCTAGATGTTACCCCACCAATAGCTGTTAATAGGGTTAGTAAGGCAGGTAACAATAATTGCATAAATTTAACCATATTTTCCACTGTGTTTTTCCCTAATTCTAAAGCTAAGTTAAAGCTATTCATTATTTGCATTGCTAATATAACATAACAGGCGTAATGGGCTAGTTGAGAAACCGTATCCTTTTCAAAAGTAGTTTGTAAATTGGTCAAAAAGGCGCAGGCAATAGTAATTATGAGTATTTGAATAATTAAATTTAAATTGTTGTATATTTCATTAAAAAAAAGTTTAGCTATCCCTTTTATAAGCTGCCCTGAATCTATTTTTTTTTCACCTTTTACCAAGGATAAAATGTCTTCTCTCAAATTCACCCTAGGTACAAAAGACTCATTCCCCCTTAGTATATCTTCTAATATTAATTCCAATTCACCTACATTTAAAATTTCTAATTGTTCCCTTAATAATTTGTCTGTTACAGAAATATATCTATCATCTTCTGCTTGAACAAAATTATTAAAGGAAAAAATTAATATTACCATTATTATTAGTAATCTCAATATTTTATTCTTCATTTTATTCACCTTTAGGGAAGTAATTTGATTATCAATTCTAATAGGGCTAACATAATGGGTATGGCTAGGACCATTATTATTACCTTTCCAGCCAATTCTATCTTAGATGCTATTGCATCTTCTCCTGCATCTCTAGATATTTGAGCTCCAAACTCAACTATGTATGCAATACCTATGATTTTAAGTATAGTGGAAAAATAGGTAATCTGTATATTTGTTTTCTTTACCAGCTGGTTTAATGTGTCAACTACGTACACCAATTTATCCATTATCATGAAAAAGATTATTATTCCTGTAGCTAAACTGATAAAGATAGCAAATTCCGAACTGTTGCTTCTCCTGACTAAAACTGCTAGTATTGTTGATACAATGCCTATACCTACAATCCGTAAAATCTCCATAATTTCACTTCCCATTTAATATAATTGAAATAGGGTTTTTATGTTATCAAATAATTTAGCTATAAGTCCTATGACCATACCAAAAACTATTACAACCCCTACCAAAGTAGTTATATAGGCAAATTCCTCCTTGCCCGCTTTTTCTAAAACTGTATGAAGAACGCCTAATAATATTCCTACGCTAGCTATTTTAAACACCAAATCTATACTCATAACTTACTCTCCTCTACAACAATATTATTAAGATGGTAATACCAGATAAGATTCCTAAATTTTTATATAGCTTTTCATTTTTATCCTTTTCAATTTTAGCCTCCCTCTGCAATACGCTAATCTGTTTAAATAGGAAGTTAAAATTCTTTTCTTGGTCTTTTCTATCTGAAGAGCCTAATACTCTTCCCAGGGATAAAAAAAGCTCGATATCTTCATCCTTTAAGCTTAAGCTATTTCTTAATATTCCTACTACACTATAAAAACTTTGAAAAAGATCTCCATTTTTATTGGCTTTTAGATGGTCACTAATCTCTTTAAAGACAAATGACACTTTCTTGTTTCCCTTTTTATATACATTTGTTAATGCTTCTGGCAAAGGATTAGCTCCATATACTATTTCAGTTTCAAGTATCTTGAAGCACTGTTCTAGGTATATGAGATTAGATAACCTGTCGGTATATTTACCTCCATAATAAAATCCGATTAAGCTTGTAGAGATAATAATCAGAATACTTCCAAATAATTTTACTAATGGCATAGTAATCCTTCCTTTTCATTTATATATAGATTTGAAAGTATTTCCATCTATTATGTCCTTTACAGTACCAACCCCCTTGGAATTATCTAAAAATATATATCTCTTAAATACCTTTTCTTCGAGCAATATCTTTAAACTTCTCTTGGAAATCAAGTCATCTAAATCATCACCATGTATGGTAGCTAATATTCTTATTCCCGCTTTAATGGCTTCATGAATTGCTTCAACATCATGAATACTTCCTATTTCATCCATAGCTATTACATCTGGTGACATAGCCCTAATTAACATAATAGTTCCATCTCTTTTATTACATCCAGCTAATACATCAGTTCTCATACCGATATCAAATTGAGGCATTCCATTATATACGCCAGCCAATTCAAATCTTTCGTCAATCACACCTACTTTCATGCCTCTTAAACCTAATAATCTATCACCATTGCTTAAAATCCTTATTAAATCTCTTAACATTGTAGTTTTGCCACATTGAGGCGGAGAGACTATTAAGGTATTGTAAACTTTGTTAGGTCCATCTGTTATAAATTTTATAAGCTTTTCTGAAACTCCCCTTTTTTCTCTAGCTATCCTTATATTTAATGAAGATATATCCTTTATGGTCTCAATTCCATTAACTCCATATAAGACCTTGCCTCCTAATCCTACTCTATGTCCTCCTTTTAGAGTAATAAAACCGTTTTTCATCTCTTCTTCAAAGGCGTAAACAGAATAATTGCTAATAAGTTGAAAGGTTTCCATTATATCTTTCTTTCCCACTATCCTACCTTGGGAGGCTTCCGTGGTCAATCGACCTTCCTCAGTAACAAAATAATCACTATTAGATATATATATATTAAGAGGAGCACCATATCTAAGCCTAATTTCTTCCACCTTGCTTTTGCTTGTATCTGGAATTCGCTTTAAAATATGGCTTAGCCCTAAACTAATAAACTCAAGAACATCCTCATATATCCCTATCTCTTTTTCATCCATAACATGTCCCTCCTTTTATATATAGATATGAATGTCCTAAAATAATATGCAAAAAAAAGACTTAAAACCATAAAGATTTTAAGCCTTTAAATTTCTTTTTTAAATTGTTATTGAGAAACAAATTCATCCCATGTTACAGTTGGAATTTTTTATTCCTTACTCTTCAATTATCTCCTCTATGTCTTCTTCCGGTTCAAAATCCATATATTCAAAATCTTCATCAAAATAATCATCATCAAAATCTTCATCATAAGGCTGGTAATCGTCCTCATCATCAAAATCGTACAATTCATCTTCCACATCGGTTAAATCTTCATCGATATATTCTACATATTGTTCTAAGCTCTCATAATCCTCTATTATCTCATCGATGACTTCTGCAAAATCTTCTAAGGCATCAATTATATGTATTAGTAGCTTGCCTTCTTTAGATTCTTCATCGATTCCTAGTCCTTCTGCCAGTCCTTTTAAGTAGGATACTTTTTGATAAAGATAATCCATAGCTTTCCCTCCTTATTAATTTATTAATTTGTATTATTATTCCCTAGACCCTTGACAAATACTCACCAGTTCTGGTATCTATTCTTATTACATCTCCAATATTTACGAATAGGGGTACATTGACAACTGCTCCTGTTTCAAGGGTTGCAGGTTTTGTTGCTCCAGTAGCAGTATCACCCTTTACGCCTGGTTCTGTATGGGTTACTTCAAGTTCTACAAAGTTAGGAGCTACTACTTCAAAAGGTCTTCCTTCATAAAAACGGATGATGGCATTATCATTTTCCTTTATATAGATAATAGCATCCTCCACCTGTTCTCTTTCCAGTGGTAATTGTTCATATGTTTCATTATCCATAAAGTAATATAAGTTACCATCATTGTATAGATATTGCATCTCCTTAGTTTCAATTCTGGCTCTAGGAAATCTATCATTAGGATTAAAGGTTTCATCCTTTATCGTGCCAGTCATAATATTTTTTATTTTTGCCCTAACGAAAGCTGCGCCTTTTCCTGGCTTAACATGTTGGAAATCGATGATTTGATACACATCTCCAGCCATTTCAAATGTAATCCCTTTTCTGAAATCTCCTGCTGAAATCATATTATAACCTCCTCAATTATTTTCACTCATGCTATTAAAAAACTCTAAGGCCAGTAAATAGCTATCCAATCCAAATCCAGATATTTGACCCCTACACACAGGCGCTATAACAGAGTTTCTTCTAAATTCCTCCCTTTTATAGATATTGGACAGGTGAACCTCAATTACTGGAATGTCTAATACCTCAATTGCATCCCTTATGGAAATACTATAATGAGTATAACCACCTGGATTAATAATTACTCCATCATAATCGCCATCTAGTGTCTTATGAAGTTGGTCTATAATCTCTCCCTCAGAATTGGATTGAATGATTTCAACTTCCATTTTGAGTCTTTTGGCTTTTGATTGGATCATTTGATTGATCTCATCTAAGTTGTGCTTTCCATATAGGGATTGATCCCTTTTTCCTAATAAATTCATATTGGGTCCATGAATGACTAATATCCTCATTTTCATCTCCCTTTGTATGTGCTATTTAATTATATCAGTCATTAAAAGCAACTACAAGGGGGTTGTTGCCTAAATATAGAAATAATTTCATCTCCTACAAGTTCTTTGGATTTATTGTCTACCCTTATGACTACATCGGCACTAGATATATATAATTCTTTCCTAGTTTCGTATATCCTTTTTATCCTATCTCTTAAATTTGATGCATCCTTAAGAAGAGGTCTATCTTCCTTATTGGAAGGAGATGATTCGATATTTGAAACTATTGTATCTATACTGGCTTGTAACAAAAAAACTACCCCTTTCTTTTTTAAAAATTGTATATTCTTTCTATTTAAAACTACTCCGCCTCCAGTAGAAATTACGACATCTTCCTTGTCGGTTAAACTCTCTATTATATTCTGTTCTAAGGCCCTAAAATATGCTTCTCCATACAATTCAAATATCATTGCAATACTTTGGCCAATATTATTAACCACCAATTGGTCCGTATCGATAAATTCCATATTAAGCTTTTCTGCAACATACTTACCAATAGCAGTTTTCCCAACCCCGCTCATTCCAATTAGTACTATATTGTTTAATTTTTCTTCTCTATTCATGTCGTGGTTCAGCCCCTACTATATCCATAGCCTTAATTATCTCCTTGGTCAAGTCTGCATCAAATTGAACGGCCATAGTATCTACCTTTCCATATAGTTTACCCTTTTCAGTTACTACATACTTTGGCTTTAAATTATTAAGAGCTATTGCTGCAATATCTAATTTGCATTTTTTGCAACTGCACATATCCTTTCTTTCTTTTAATAGTCTATCTATAGCAAAAAAGACTTCATCTTCCATCAGATTTTTAAGTTCCATAACCTATCCTCCCTTATAATCATAATAATAATTAGTTTTTTATAATTTGGATCTTGGGATCTACAAACTTAGGTAAATATATTCCATACCTTCTTATGATATTGAAATCGTATTCAGTCTTCACATTATCCTCTTCTATAAAATTTATATCTGATTCCTTCAATAAAACTATCCCATTAATATCTACTTCCTTAGAAGGTTCAATATTAATACAGGCTCTATTTAAAATCAGTATGCCAGAAAAGTCCAGGCCGCAATTAATTTCTAAATCACCTTCTAAATAAATGATACCCTTAAGAACTAATCTATCATGGTCATTTTCTGAGTCAATAGTTAAGGTGGGAGAACTATCATCCTTTACCAATAAGAAAATTTCCCCCCTTGTGAGCCCTTCCCTTTTTATTGGCTCCTCTCCATCATTTCTAAAATATTCAATAATAGTTCCACCATCCATTAGCTGGTTTATTCTGATTTTATTATAGTTTCTTATTTCCAATTCCATTATACCATCTAATTCTTCAGGCAGCCTTATGTTTCCTTCAAGATAATCCATATAGTCCAAAAATTCCTGAATTTTGTCCTCCTGAATACTATCTATGGAAAGGACCGGATTTCTTAATTCAAAAAAATCATTTATTATGGTAAGCTGGGCTTTGATATCCTGTCTGATATTATTAAAAGTACTATAAGTCTCTAATTCCATACCCATTCTATCATCAGTACTAAAATTTACTGTAATTATTTTGTTAGAATCCCCCTTATATAGGTCTTCTGAGTCTAATAGTACATGTTTGCTATATGTAGGAGTTATCCTACCATATCTAATATAAGTTTCTATCCTTGGTAATAGCTCTTTTTCATAGTACTTTTTATCTCTTAATAGCATGTCAATTTTACCCTCTGAAAGATAATATGCCTGAATACTATCTAAGCTTGAGTTAACGATAAAGTACTCCATATTAGATAAATATACCAGAAAAAGTGCTGAAATGAAAATCATAGCCATTACTAGTAGAGAGATAATGGAAATAGACCCTCTATTTTTTATACTAATCCACTCCTTCAGTATAGTACTGGACATCTTATAAAGATTGTTGTACTAAACTTTGTGCTCATACCATCCCTATCTCCTAAGGTAATATTTAAGTCGATTGTCCTCATGCTGAAGTCAGCTTTTGTACCCTCTATGGATACTATATGCTCTGCAACCTCATTGTAACCTCTAAACATTCTAGCCCTTGGTAGCTTTTTATCATTAGTGTTAGCAGCAACCCTAATTATTTTATTATCCTTCAAATAATAGGTAGAATAGTTGTATTTATAGTATTCTCCTGGGTTATTATATTTCATTACTACGAAACCAACATTCTCTCCAAATTCTTCATGCAAAAATTCGATTTTATCTGATGAAATTATTTTATCTGCTGATCTAATCTCTTTTTTAATGAATTCCACTACATACTTTCCATTTAGTATTAACTCATCTTCCATTTCTCCTAGCTTATAACTATTTACAGTAAATTTGAGCACTGAAATCAGAGTAAGAAATATTAATGAAGATATGGATAGGGTCAGAATAAGCTCTATTAAAGTAAAGCCTTTTCTATCCTTCAATATTAGACTCCATCCCTTCTGGGGGTAGATATAATGGCCATTATATCTACCCTGCTTATTCTTGTGTTTTGATTATGGCTTAAATATACATGTAATTCCCATAACTCCTCCCCACGATTTTTCTTGTGTATCTTACAACTATATTTGAAGTTTGAATTATCCTTTAGGGGTAAATTAATTGTAATCTCAGCTGAATCACTTAAGGTTTCCACCAAATCGTCCAATTTCATATCGAATATATATTCATCTGATTCCATACAATCATATGCTTTTATCTTTTCTACTATGGATTCAACTTCCAATACCATTAAAGCCTTTTC
Organism: Tissierellia bacterium; assembly: GCA_012728595.1. Taxonomy (GTDB): domain Bacteria; phylum Bacillota; class Clostridia; order Tissierellales; family Tepidimicrobiaceae; genus Tepidimicrobium. The sequence goes on along the minus strand of JAAYEU010000063.1, from coordinate 13,870 downwards.
TTTGGCCAAATTTATGTTATATAGTCCTGAATTCATGATGGGTAAGCAGGTTATCACTATAAGCCCTAATAAAAACAACCCCACTAAGGTTTCAATTAGTGTAAATCCCTTATTATCCATTTGTCATCCCTCTTGGTCATAGTAAATATTTATTTTGCCCGTTGCTGGCGTTATAGTGATTTTAATTTCCCTTCCCTTTTGATTTTCTAGAAATATAGTTCCGGCTTCTTTAGGAGTTCCGGAATAGGTAAATACTACTTCATTCCCGCCAATATTGGTACTCTTTATCCTTAAGGCACTATCCAATTCCTTCCTCTTAATGATTTCCGGATTCCTATCGTACTTGATTATTAAATAAGTTTTGTCTGGCCTTATTTGTACCCCATACAATTTAGATTCTACAATAGCCCTATTTCTTGCAAAATTCAAATCCTTTTTAAACTCCATTAATTCCTGTCGCTCTTTGTAATTTACAAGATAACTACTTTTTAAGACTGGTATTATTAATAACAAGGACAGTATTGAGATAACAATGATTAGCTCAATAAAAGTTACTCCCCTATTATCTTTAATCATTTAAGCTTTAATACCTCCATTCGTTGAGGATGTAAAGCATATATACAGCTTCAGACCTAGTAATAAAATTGTCTGGGCTATTATAATACTTACTTCTATGATTTTTTTCATATAAAATCTTAGCTGATACATTATACCAGTGGAAATTGTCATCCTCCAGTATTTTTCTCATTATGCTTTCAACTTCCCTATAGGAGATTCCTGCTGAAGCTTTAGATAAATCATCTTCCCAAGTTTCGATATAAGCTTTTTCTTTAGCATATTTTAATAAATGGCTGAATTTTATATCGCTATTTTCTCCTTCAATTTCCCACTGGTAAACCCTGCTTAAAAGGGATAAAAACTCATATCTAGATATCTCCTTCTCTGGTTTAAAGCTATTATCTGTATATCCCGATACAAGCCCCCTCCTTTGGAAGGCTATTATTTCTTCTTTTGCCCAATGCTTTCTTATATCGTGGATTACATTGTAATTTTTATCTATAAAAACTGCAAATACATTTTTCTCTTTCTTTAGAGAGTTAGGTTTAACGTAAGTTTTTATGTAGCCATCTCCAACATAGGACGGTAAATATATCCATTGCCCATTGGATAGTTTATAAACTCCCCCATTATCCTTACCATAGTATTCAAACCTTAATTCAATATCTTTTTTCTTATCTACTTCATTAGACTTATTAATTATATTGATTTTATAAAAGTTGGAAGCCTTAATATAATCCTTTTCTAGGGGAAAATAACCATCAGGCAAGGTGTCTATGGTTATTACTATGGGGTTATAAAAAGTCCCCTTATCTACCCTAAGCAATAACCCACCGTCTAAGCTATTTACTTCTCCTCCAAAAAGGGGTAATTCCTCAAGTTTTGTCTTAATGTTTAGGGTTTTCTCCCTCAATTCCTGATATTTATTCCCATATCCTTCTGCCAGTCCAGCCAAAAATCCACTAAAAAAACCTTCCCTATACCTAATGGATTCAGAATTTAAACCGTATTCTTTCAACAAACTTCCCTGGCTAGGATAATGCTTGCTCCAATCATTCTCTAGCTGTAAATGAAAATCCTCATAAGCCTTTAATTCTCCCTTGACCTTCCCTGAAATCTTTCCATGCTCATAGCCCCTCTCGAAAGCCCCCCTATGTATTTCTACATTCATAGTTCTATAATTTTCATTGTAACTTTCCTCATAAGCTCTCCTAAATCCTATTAGAAATCCTTGCCTATATTCATTTCCATCATCGTTTAGGTAAAAGTCTTTAATAATATTTTGATCGGATGGTATATCCCTTTTATAATTTCTAGTTTTCCCTTCCAAATAATCTCTTGCTCCATGAGCTCCACCCAATATTTTCCCAAAATATTCTCCATGGTATAAACCTTCATCTAAGGAGGTTCTCATTGGCTCAAAACTTGCTTTAGCATAACCTCCTTCATAGCCTTCCTTAAACTTAGATTTAAATGTATTCATAAAGAGATGCCTATCATTGGAGTTTAATCTATTTAATTTGAATATTTTATTTATAGTATCGCTTGATGGTATGGCCTTATCAGGGTTAGCATTATTGTTTAAATAATAGTCCCTAAAGCCATAAATTTCTCCCATTAACAACCCTAATATGTCCGCATAATGTGTATATTTATTTACATAATCTATATCATTATCATCAGGATTACTGCCAGTATTTATAATCTCATTATATCCCTCTTGGAATCCAGTGTAATATGCAGATATAAAACTAGCCCTATAGGCAGTAGAATGATCCTTTAGATAGTATTCGTATTTTTCCTCAATATCTTGTATGTCTAGTAGATCTCTAGGATTAGGTGCTTGATCTACATCTATATATCTATATCCTTCTAAAAGGCCATCATAATATCCAAACTTATTACCTAATTCCTCTACTGATGTTTCAGCCAATACAATAATATTATGGCTAAAGAATAGAACTAATCCTAATAGAAAGAAGAAAAATATTTTCGATATCCTCATATCATCACCTTGTCTCATCCGGAATTACCAAAATTTTTCCTTCCTTAATATCTTTATCGGATTTTATCTCATTCTTCTTCATAATAATATCCCCCTTTTTAGTAGTTCCGTAAAATTTCATGCTTATACTATCCAAAGTATCTCCCTTTTCCACAACATAATAGGTGTAATACTCACCGCTTTCATTAATTCCCTTGGGATATTTTGCCTCTATTTGATCTAGTAGTAAGACCCCGTAATCATCCTTGTTATAGGCCAACTCAATATATATTTTGTCTAATTGTAAAGGATAAAGCCTTAAATCTAAAGGAGGCTTAAAATCTATATAATTCCAGCCAATCCATGATATACCCCTAATTATTTCAACATCGTATATTTCACCAGCTTGTCCTTTCATTCTAATACCTAATGTTGCTGGTGAGTAACCAAATGAATGAGCCCATAATCCATTAGTTTCTGGAGGATATCCTAAGCTTATATTCCTATCACTCAAATCTAAATAGGCCCTATTTTCATCTTCCAAAGCTAAAATATGGTATTCAAACCTGATAGAGTAGCTATTAGATTTTGCATTTGTAGATTTATATGACCCTCCCTTGATATATTTATGGCTGGGAATAAAATAAAAATTGCCACTTTCAAAATCCTCTAAAATGACTCTGTTAAAGCTTTCTTCTTTATCAAGAGATGATAATTCTTTATGTTGATTTTCAACATGTCCATCATTCTCTGAAAGCTGCTCTTGATGATTAGCTTCAACCAGGGAGAAAAAAGGATTATCCTTATCTATGCTGGCTCTATATTCAAGATGTAAATCATCATTATTCATTTTCTGATATCGGTCTAAAGCATATATCCTCATTGATAGATTTCCTCTTAACATATCTGTATCTATGCTATCCACTATTAAATCTGTTATCAATATCCTCTTGGGGCTTTCCTTCATCCTTTTTAAGGTTTCTATAAGGCCTTGATAACTGGCTCTAAAAGGCATATAAATATCTATGGTGGGGAAGGAAAAATCGTCGATACTTTCTTCTTTTGGTTCAGAAAATCTTATATCTAATACATCCAGACTGTCACCTTCTATTAGTTCATTTAAGAGAAAAATTATTTCAGCTTGGTCAATATAGGGAAAAAAACTGCTGGTCAAAGTGGTCTTTTCTTGATATAAATCCTGTCTTCTTTCATCGATTCTATCTTCTTCTTTTAAAATGGTATTTATCTTTAAAATTCTTTCTTGATAATCTTCCCTTTTTTGGATTAAAGATTGTATTTTTACATGTTGGGGTGATATAATCAGCTCAGCTATCCCCCAAACTACTAAAATTCCTCCCAATATGGATAAAAGGATTTTTTCAGTTCTTGTCATCTTCCGCTTCAATATTTTCTTCTTCAAATATTTCATTCTCTCCATCTGAACTCACATCCTTTAGTTTGATCTTTATAAGGAAACTATAGTAGTTATCGTCTTTAGAAATGGAGGATATAAATACTTCCTTAAAATCTTCTATTGATTCTAAACTTTTTCCAAATGCCGCTATAGAATATTGTTCTTCTGAAACACCTATTAATTCAACCCGTTTTAAATTCATGGTGATTGAGGTAAAATATATGCCCTCCGGTGTTCTTGAAACAATACTCTCCAACAAATAATCATCTATTATTCCATCTTCTTCTATAATTTTATCTAGCAATCTATATTTTTCTAAATAGGCATCAAATTCTTTGACTTCCTTTTTCTTCTCTTCTATATCTGCTATCCTATTATTTATTCCTTCATTATCTATAATTGATTCCAGCTTTACTATTTCCTTTGAAATTTGCCTTATTTTTATCTGGTTAAGTAAAGTGTAAATTATTATGAATAGAAGTAGGACAAAGGTCAACAAATAGCAAATTCCTTTGCCATAAATGGCCCTATCCCTTTTTGCTATATAGCTTTCAAAAAAGTTTAAATCTCTCATTTGGATTCTCCTACCTTCTGACCAGTGCACCAATAGAATTTATATATTCAAATATCTTGCCGTCGAAATTCACCTTATCAAATGACTCAACTATAATAGTAGGTATGTTGAAATAATTAGAAAAAAAATTATCTAAACCAGCATAATTGGCATTTCCACCATATAAAAGAATCATACTGATTTGATTGTTGGAACTTCTGCTTAAGTAATATCTGAAAATCATTTCTATTCTTTCATTTAATGTAACAAAAATCCCTTTAATCAAGCTGTAAATAGCAGTATGTTCTGAGTTCTCACCGTAAAATTTATTTAAATCATCTAAGCCTTCCTTTATTTGCATTAACTCATAGTCATCATATCCATAGTTGTTTACAATGCTTTGGTCTATATACTTACCTCCTATTTCGACTACTCTACTAAGGTAAATTATTCCGTTTTTAACTATAGACACCTTGGTATTTTCATAACCTATATCGATAACAGCAAAAGTAAAATCTTTAGTTGGATAATCCTTATTTATGAAATTGCTTAAGCCCAATAGCTTGGCCATAGAATTAGGCTGATAATCTAATACCAAAGGATTTAGAGCTAGATCTTTTAATAACTCAAAATGATTTTCTACTATTTCTTTAGGGATTCCAATTAATAAAAGGCTTAGTTTCTCTATGTTATCCTCATAAGTGGTATCTATAAGCTTAAACTGGACTACAAAGTTTTCTGGATCAACAGGTATGTAATCTTCAATTTGAAAGCTTAGAAGTTTTTCAACCTCTTCAGCTTCTACTTTTGGAATAATTACCTCCCTGACGATGATCTCTGAACTATTAATGGTCAAATAAACATCCTTAACCTTTATCCCATTCTTTTTCAATGCCTCATCAATTGCATAATGAAGCAGGACCTTATCCATAATCCGCCCGTCTATATAAGCTCCTTTAGGCGTTGGTATGGTAAAATAGTCATCTATAATAATTCTATTATTCTTTTCCCTTCCAACCAGAGCCTTAATTTTGTACGATCCCATATCTAATGCCAATATCTTTTTGTTAGGTAGCAGGCTATTTATCTTCAACAATAATCACCCCTGTCCTCTATTAGAAGACTTAATTAAAAAATTTAGTTATATACCAGTTTACAATCCTTTCTCCCCAAAAAACGGTTATCATAAAGGCTGTAGATATAAAGGGGCCAAAGGGAATTGGATCCTTTATATCTTTAATTCTTAGAAACAACAAAATCAAAGATATTATTCCTCCAATTACAAAGGATAGAAAAATAGTTAAAATTGCTTTCCTAATCCCCAATATAAAACCCAAGGCTGCCATAAGTTTTAAATCTCCTCCACCCATACCCCCTTTAGATATGAATATAATCAACAAAAATATTAGGCTTGATAAAATTAATCCTAATAAGCTTTGCACTAAATCAAGGAAAAGATTATTTATTTTAGGTTCCAAAATTTTATATACAAGGCCAGTGATTAAGATAGTTATATTTAGTATGTCTGGTATTATTTGATATCTAATGTCTATTAAGCTAATTACTATTAATGTGCTAAAAACCATTGCAAGAAGGATAAAATCCAAAGTTAATCCGAACTTATTGTATAGAAATAAATATAATAAGCCATTTAGTAATTCAACTAAAGGATAGTGTAGGGAGATTCCTGCGTTACAGTAGCTGCATTTTCCCCTCTGAAAGAAAAAACTAAATATGGGTATTAAATTCTGCCTCCTTAATGATGTATTGCAGTGGTGACAGTAGGATGGTGGAAATATAATACTCTCCCTTTTAGGTATCCTATAGATACATACATTTAAAAAGAAACCTATTATAGTACCTAGTAGAAAGATGTATAAGAGCATTTGCAGCCTCCTCTAGCTAGTCTATTAATAATTAATGTTATTCCCTAATCAACTTAAGCTCATATTCAATTTGTTATTCATCATCATCTTCCGCGTCATTAGGTTTTACCTCAATATTACCGTCTATTGAAAATTCCACCGAATATTCTTCATTATCATAACCAATTCCATTCGGCACACTTGGCCATTCTTGAAGATATAAAGCCCAATCTTGATCCTTTGCTTTCTCACCTCCTGTCCCTGTCCACTTATAATTTTCAGGTATTTCGTTCCCATCAGCTATATACATAGTAGCAGCCCCCATTAAGATCCTAATATTGGCTTTATGGGCCGTTATAGCTGCCCTTTTTCTAGAAGCATGAAATTTTGGTATGGCAATGGTTGCCAAGATTCCCAGTATGGCTATTACCATAACAAGTTCTATTAAAGTGAAGCCCCTCCTATCTTTTGCTAATCTCCTTAAAAATCCCCTTAACATTTACATCCCCCTTCTGATATTTTCTACTAAAAAAAGCATAAATATAATATCCCTATTATTTATACAACCAACAGATTCTAGCTACTATTTGACTTCTAACTCCCACTTTCCCCATCAATAGATTGACTAATGGACCTAATTGGATAAAACTTTGAGCATAAGATCTTTTTTGACAAATATTTTTTCTCTTCTTACATCTCAATGGTGTTAATGACATCAAACATGGGCATAGCCATTGAGATTACAATAAACCCTATAATAACGGCCATTAGAATTATCAAAATTGGTTCTAAAAGGGTAGTCATCTTTTGCAAGCATGTTTCTACTTCTTCATCATAAAAATCTGCAGCCTTATTAAGCATATGGTCTAAGGTTCCCGATTCCTCACCGACAATAATCATAGCATCTATCATCGGCGGAAATACCTCTATATCTTTTATTGTCCTAGACAGGGGTATCCCTTTTCTTATATCCTCCGTAGCCTTATTTAACTTTTTAGCCACAAGTTGATTCCCCACCACTTTACTTACCACATCTAATGCCTGCAATAAAGGCATACCGCTGGATAGTAAGGTGGAAATAGTTCTAGCAAATCTGGATGTTATTATATTCATATTGATCATTTTTATCCCAGGCGTTTTAATCTTTATATTATCTAGAAAGAGCCTACCCTTATCTGTCTTACTGAAGGTATAGATTCCTATTATTAAACCGATAAAGATTCCAATAAATATGTACCAGTAATTTAATAAGCAATTGCTCATAGTTAAAAGAGCCCTAGTAGGCCCTGGTAGAGCTATACCAGCAGCTTCAAACATACTAACGAAGGTTGGCATAACCACAGTCAACAAAAATATTACCACAGCTATGGCCACCATACTTAAAACCGTGGGATAAACTAGAGCATTCCTTACCTTATTTTCTATGGCATTTTCCCTTTCATAGTGAAGAGCCATCCTTTCCATCAATACATCTAAATTTCCACTGACTTCCCCTGCCATCACCATATTGGTTAAAAGGCTAGAAAATACCTTACCATGTTTCCCCATAGCCTCCGACAAGGTTATTCCTTTTTGTACATCTTCCTTAACTGTAGATATGACCTTCTTTAAGCTTTTATTTCCTGCTTGTTTTTCTAGAATGTCTAAGCAGTTGACAATATTTATTCCAGCTTCTAACATAGTGTAAAACTGCCTACAAAAAACGGCCATATCCTCTTTGGTAACCCTTTTAATGAAGACTTCTTTATCAACATCCACTCCATCATCTTCTTCAATGGATATAGGATAAAAATTGTTGCTTTTTAACATGGATACTACATCTGCAACTGAGGAAGCTTCAAAATATCCCTCCTGAATTTTCCCCGACTCAGATGATGCTCTATACTTATATAATGCCAATAGATCACCACCTTATATAATATACCTTGCCACATACTCTATGTCAGCTGCTTGTTTTAATACGGTTTCCTTAGTAATAAGCCCTTGCTTATATAAATCCAATAGGGAATTGTCCATAGTTTGCATTCCCTCTTTCTTACTGGTTTGTATAATATTATCTATTTGGTATGTTTTCCCTTCCCTAATTAGATTCCTTATAGCAGGAGTGGCTATCATTATTTCCGTGGCTAAAAGTCTTCCTTTCCCGATTGCCTTAGGCAATAGTTGTTGAGATATTATAGCTTGAATAACCGATGAAATTTGCAGTCTTACTTGCAGCTGTTGATGAGGTGGTAAAACATCTATTATTCGGTCTATGCTTTTAGCTGCTCCACTTGTATGAAGAGTAGATAGAACTAGATGGCCTGTTTCGGCAGCAGTAAGGGCGGTGCTAATAGTATCTAAATCTCTCATCTCACCTACCAGTATAACATCCGGGTCCTGCCTTAAGGCAGCCCTTAGGCCATTGGAAAAACTAAGGGTATCCGCCTTAATTTCCCTTTGATTTACTATGCTCTTTTTATGAATGTGTAGATATTCAATAGGGTCTTCTAGGGTTATTATGTGGCAATTCTTCTCTTGATTTATCTGGTTAATTATGCTAGCTAGGGTAGTAGACTTTCCGCTACCAGTTGGTCCTGTAACTAATATTAATCCCCTTGATAGCCTTGCTAAATCCTTTATTATAGTTGGCAGTCCCAGTTCTTCAATAGTTGGAATCCTTGATGGAATTATTCTAATGGCTACTGCATAACAGCCCCTCTGCTTATATATGTTCATACGAAACCGGCCAAGACTTGGTATAAAGTAGGATATATCTATTTCTCCTGTAAATTCTAATTCCCTGGCCTTTTCTTCAGTTAAAATCTGTTTAATTAGGGCCTCAATACTATCTGAACTTAAAGGCCTTTCATCTAAATACCTTAAGACTCCATCTATCCTAAATGCTGGAGGAATTCCCGTAGTAATATGAATATCTGAAGCCCTATTATCTATTCCATATTTGATCAAATCCAATAATTCCATAATGGCCTCCTTAATCTATAGTAAATCCAGCCCTCAAACATTCTTCTAGAGTAGTAACACCTTCCAGCGCTAGCCTTATGGAGTTATTAAGCAGGGTAGTCATTCCCGAATTAATGGCCTTAGCCCTAATTTCATCAACGCTTGCTCTTTTAGATATTAACTCCCTCATATTTTCATTTACAACCATCACCTCATGTACTGCCCTTCTCCCCATGAATCCATTATTACACCTATTACAACCTATGGCCTTATAAAGAATGACGGAATCCTCTTGTTCTAAACCTAATAGGGACTTTTCTGAATGGCTGGGTTTATAAGGAAGTTTACAATGAGGACAAAGCTTTTTTACTAATCTCTGCGAAATTACTCCAATTATTGCTGAAGATACTAAATAGGGTTCCACCCCCATATCGATTAATCTTATAATGGAAGAGGGACAATCATTGGTATGCAACGTAGATAAAACTAGATGACCAGTTATAGAGGCTCGAATGGCTATTTTTGCAGTCTCTGAATCTCTTATCTCTCCCACCATGATTATATCTGGATCCTGTCTTAAAATGGATCTTAACCCTTTGGCAAAGGTCAAGCCTGCTTTGGTATTTACCTGAACCTGGTTAATACCCTCCAGCTTATATTCTACTGGGTCCTCTATGGTAATAATATTTCTTGCTTCTTTGTTTAACTCATTAAGGATTGCATAAAGTGTAGTAGTTTTCCCGCTGCCAGTTGGACCCGTCACTAAAATCATTCCAAAGGGTTGTCCTATTATTTTATTAAATAGTTTTATATTTTTCTCATTAAAGCCTAATTGAGATTTTGAAAGCAAGAAGGCGCTCCTATCCAAAATTCTTATAACTATTTTTTCTCCATAGACTGTTGGCATAGTGGAGATTCGCATGTCTACCTCTCTATCCTTAAGCTTCACTTCAACCCTACCATCTTGAGGGATTCTCTTTTCAGCGATGTCCATTTGACCCATTATCTTAATCCTAGTAACCAGTGCTGAATGGCTGCTTATGGATAATCTCATGACTTCATTTAAGTCGCCATCAATTCTAAATCTAATGAGAACGATATCCTCCCAGGGTTCTATGTGGATGTCGCTGTCTCTCATCTCTATAGCCTGTTCAATCATGGTGTTAATGAACTTAACAACTGGTGCACTACTTACCTCTAATAATTCCTCTTCATTCATCATTTTCATATCCTTAAATTCATAAAATTTAATAAATTCCTCTAGTACCCTTTCTGCTAACTCTCTACGATAATATTTGTCAATATTCCTTCTGATACTTGCCTCATCCGCCATTACTGGCTTAATTTCGTAATTAGTATATAATTTAAGGTCGTCAATAGCGAAGATGTTCAACGGATCTGACATGGCTACAAGAAGGGAATTTCCTTCTATGTCAATGGCTATTAAATCGTATCGCCTTGCTATGCTTTCAGGTATTTTTAAAACTATTTCTGCTCTTATAAAATGCCTTTCTAAATCTATATAGGGGATTCCCAGCTGACGTTCTAAAAGCTCTGCAATATCATTTATGGTAACAAATCCTTCATCTACTAGAATTTTGTCAATTTTTTCACCAGTATTTATCTGCCTTAATAAGGCCAAGTCCAACTGCTCTTTAGTGATTTTACCAGAACTTAGTAATAAGTCCTCTAGTTTTAAGTTAGGCTTTTTCATAATCTCACCTTTTTATCTAATAAACAATATTAACTATTCTACATGTTCTTCTAAAATCCTTCTTATTTTTGTATAATTTTGGACAAAATTGCAATCTTTTTTTCCATTCCATATTTCTTGGCTGCATAAAGCCTGATTTATAAGCATGGAAATTCCATTAATTGTATGATGGCCCTTGGATTCAGCCAACTGTAACAATTTGGTCTTTCTAGGCTTATAAACTATGTCGTAGACTATTAGATCCTTTGAAAAGCCTTCCATTTCTATAGGGCTCTCATCTATATTTGGATACATCCCAACAGCTGTACAATTAATGACCAAATCTACCTTTTCTCTATTTGTATTTTCAAGCTTTAATCCATCGTATTGTACATCTATTTCAGGAAAGAGTCTTGTTATTCTTTCTGATAAGCTTATAGCTTTTGATATAGTCCTATTTGCAATTGTCATTTTGGATACGCCTTCTTTAGCCAATGATATGGAAATGGCATAGGCTGCCCCGCCTGCTCCTAGAATCAATATATTTTTATCTTTTATTTGGATTTCTTCCAATTCCAATGATTTTATAAATCCTATGCCATCTGTGTTGTATCCAATTAATCTTCCTTTTTGATTTTTAACGGTGTTTACAGCCCTTAAAATTTCAGCTTCCTCAGACATTTCATCTAGGTAATCTAGTATCCTTATTTTGTGGGGAATAGTTACGTTAAATCCTTTAATATCTAAAATTTTAAAGGATTTAAGGATTATATCTAATTCTTTATCTTTAATATTAAAAGTAAAATATATGCTGTTCTTTCCCAGCAGCTTAAAGTAATTATTATGGATTACTGGAGATAAGGATTTAGAAACAGGATCACCTATTAGGCAATAAATGTCTTTATTTTTCATAATATCCATCATTTTCCCTCCTCTGTCGATATATTAATTATTATAGCATAATATTTTATTTAAATGTTATCAGTTATGATAATATCTGTTAAGATTGCACTTCCTTCTTTATACATTTAATTAAAAAATTAGCCTTAATAAAAAAACTCAAAAAAGCAAAAATAGATTTAGGAGGTGGATATTTTGAAAAAAAATAAAATATTATTTTTACCATTAGTTCTTGCCTTGGTATTAGTAATGATTGGTTGTACAGTTAACCGACCTGGAACCCAAACTAGAATTGGGCGTAACACTACAGATAACCTTGGTGTAAGAAGAAACAACAATATGTTAGGTATAGAAAGAAGAAATGATGATGGTGTAGGAGTAAACAGAAGGAATCTAAATGAACTAGCAGATATTGATAGAAGGGACAACAATAGAATAGGAAGGGTACCAGGGGATAATAACATGAATAATCTATCCAGACGTGCTAATTCAATAGCAAGAAGAATTGCTCAACTTAATGAAGTCAACAGATGTTCAGTACTGTTAAGTGGTGATACTGCTATCGTTGGAGTAGATATGGCAAATAATCTGGAAGGAAGGATGACAACGGAACTAAAGCAAAAAATTGAAAATATAGTAAAAGATATGGATAATAACATCAAGAATGTTAGTATAACTGCAGATCCAGATCTCTTTACTAGAATATCCAACATGGCTAGGGACATTCGGGATGGAAGACCTATAACAGGATTTGCAAACCAATTCCAAGAAATATTAAGAAGAATAACTCCAATAAGATAAATCCGGTTTTCCCGGATTTATCTTACATATTATCAATTATATAAGGGTGAATAAAAATGAAAAAGAAGACTTTATTATATATTTTTCTCATTTTATTAATTTTTTATTATAAAAATTTCTCCATTAATGCCTTTAGCAATAACTATGGTAGAGTAATAAATCATGGCCCTAAAGAAGAAAAAGTAATTGCCCTTACCTTTGATGATGGACCCCATCCCACATATACTAATCAAATTCTAGATATATTAAAAGAATACGATATAAAAGCCACCTTCTTTGTACTGGGAAAATTTGCTGAAGCCTATCCCGACATAATTATTAGACAATGGCAGGAAGGTCATGAAATTGGGAATCATACCTATTCCCATGTAGATGCCAAAAGGGTTTCAAAAAAAGTACTATATGATGAATATAAGAAGACCCAGGAAATTATTGAAAACTTAATAAATCATCAGCCTAGATTGTTTAGACCTCCCTATGGTTCCTTCGATAGCCAAGCTTTAGATATAGTGGAAATGCATGATTCAATAATAGTCCTATGGTCAGCTCATCAAGATTCTAAGGACTGGAGTAATCCAGATGTAGAAGAAATTGTAAATACCACCCTATCCAATATCAGAAACGGAGATATAATCCTATTTCACGACTATGTCTATTATGACAAAAGCAGCACCGTAGAGGCTCTAAAACAGATAATTCCAGAGCTAAAAAGCCGCGGATATAGGTTTGTCACTATATCGGAACTATTAAATCTAAATCAACAACAACGTTAATTCAACCATTTAATGCCTTGCTAAGCTTTTCTAAAGCCCGTTTTTCGATTCTGGAAACGTAGGATCTTGAAATGCCCAACATAGCTGCTATTTCCCTTTGCGTCCTACACCCGCCATCAGTCAACCCATATCTTAATTCTACTATCTTTTTTTCCCTGTCCTTTAATACTTTATTAATGGCATTATATAGTCTTTTAGTCTGTAACTTTAGGTGTACTTCATCCAATATATGATCTGTATCTGTCCCCAATATATCTAATAAGGATATTTCATTGCCTTCTTTGTCCACTCCTATAGGTTCTTGTAAGGATACCTCTCTCTTTGATTTCTTGCTAGATCTCATTGTCATTAAAATTTCATTTTCTATACAACGCGCGGCATAAGTT